>JABHIC010000333.1 GCA_018671205.1 Gammaproteobacteria bacterium | reverse complement strand
TGGGGACACTACAGCAACTGGTTGCGCTGTTTATGGATCAGCAACCTCTGCCCGAGCGCTCGGTGGGTGGAATCCCGGCTACAACGGTTAAGGTACCGAATTTATCACAGGTGCGGGGGCAACAGGTGGCGAGGCGAGCGTTGGAGATTGCCGCATCCGGGGGGCACCATCTGCTGATGATGGGGCCTCCGGGAACCGGAAAAACGCTGCTCGCCTCAACGCTACCCGGAATTCTTCCACCAATGAGCGAGCAGGAGGCACTGGAGTCTGCCACGCTCTACTCAATCAATCAGTTGGAATTTGACCCCTCCCGCTGGGGAATACGTCCTTTTCGTACCCCACACCATACCGCCTCCGGGGTTGCACTGGTGGGGGGAGGGAGCCACCCGAGGCCGGGGGAGATCTCATTGGCACATCGAGGGGTGCTTTTTCTTGATGAGTTACCAGAGTTTGATCGTAAGGTACTAGAGGTGCTGCGTGAGCCGATTGAGTCGGGGCGAATCACCATCTCACGCGCTACTGCACAGAGCGAATTTCCCGCACAGTTTCAGCTGATTGCGGCAATGAACCCCTGCCCTTGTGGGTATCATGGAGACAGCTCTGGAAAATGTCACTGTTCTCCCGATCAGGTCAGAAATTATCGCAGTAAGATCTCTGGGCCATTGATGGATCGGATCGATCTTCAGGTGGAGGTAGCGAGAGTATCCTCTGGACTCCTGACCGGAATAGAGGCCGAAGAGGTGGAGGCAAGTGGTGTGGTAAGAGCACGTGTGGTGGAGGCGCGTGAACGACAATTGGCTCGTCAACAGTGCCCCAACCATCAACTGGAGGGGGAGTTACTGGAGAAGAATTGTCTCCTGGATAGGGAGAGCCAACAGTTTTTGACCCATGCCATCGAGCGACTCGGACTCTCTGGGCGCGGCTATCACAAGGTGGTACGGGTCGCTCGAACCATTGCAGATCTGGCTGGAGAGGCAGATCTGACCGTGGATCATCTGGCTGAGGCGCTCTCCTTCAGAAAACTGGATCGGGAGAGGTAGTTGGCGCTTTCGTGATTCAGCAGAAGATTTTAGAATTATGGTGGTGAGCGTGATTTCGGATTATAATAGTGAGAAGCTGGTTAGAGCGTTCATCAAGCATCATTAACTGGTAGAATCTCAATTATGCGCCCGTAGCTCAGCTGGATAGAGCGCCACCCTCCGGAGGTGGAAGTCGGACGTTCGAATCGTCTCGGGCGCGCCATTTTTCCACTTTTTGACCACTACCACCTCACTTTTGGTGGGTGCTCATCGGCTATTCTCTGAAATTCCTTCTGAAGAAATTTTGACCCTCCCCCCCTTATATCAGCCTCATTTGTGAACTGAAAAAACTGCCAGGGACGGTAAGAATATACTCAGTAACTCAGTAGCTCGGGACAAGAACCTCTTCTGACGCACCATAAAAGGCAAACGGGTTGAGGAATTGCCGCCTCCAAAGTTGGCGCTGATCCACTGCTGTCAGGTTTGCCTCATCGCACACGGTTTCCCACTCCTGTTGGATAATAGCAACCTGCCGGTTCACAATCCTCATAGCCTCCTCTTGCTTGATCAGGAAAATGGGAGCCGCTGTGATGCAGGAGCCAATTTGGCTACTGCGAACACTATCGTGGATCAACATCGCCTGTGATGCCTCTTCACCAGAACGCGGCTGTGGGCAAATATCGTAGGCGGGTGTCAGAGTCAGGTGGTGGCCATCCCAAAATGCTGCATGGTTGCGTGCGTGATCATCCGTATTGCCACAAAGAATGTTAAAAACAATGCGGCTGAATAGCTCACGCAGTGTCGCTTTAGGTTCTTTGAAACGGTGACGGATGATTTCTCCCAATTTTTCATAACTGGCATAGGCTGCCATCATCTCATCCAGCTCCAATATTGTGAGCGCAGAAACCATGGCACGCCGTTGCCAACACGTGCCATGCCGGACACGATCAAAACGTTTGATCAGCAACACGTCCTTGCCCAGCGCAGAGGTGAGATGTACAGGTGCTACATCAAGCCCTATCTTGGCAGCAAGCCTCATGGCGATATACTCACCCTTAACCACACTGTAGAGATCACTGCTTGTGGAGAATTTTGCAATAAATTGAGACTCACCATCATCGATCAATACTTTGGGGCGAGCTCCACCCAATGATGTTCCATGGATTAGGGGCTGGCTCAGTTCAGGCGGGAGAGGAAGACCCTGCTCAACCTTTTCAGCAGCCATCAATAATGTTTCTAGTGAGACATTTTCCCTTTCACGAGATATATAGTGAGTTGGAGATGCTTGAAAATCCAGTGCACCAATTCTGTCTGATCCGGACTCCATCAGATAGGTCAGCTCATCCAGTTCAATGCTTGCACTATCTATGCTCTTTTCGCCGAATTTACGATTAATCAAAACTCGACGCCCCCATGCATCGGGGGATGCATCTCGGATACAGCTTGGCATGCTCAGCCCTGACACTAGAGAAATGGTTCCAGATTGTAGCGGTAGCTCAGGCGCATAGATTGGAATTGCATGGGGATTTTCCAGGTAACTGCGCCCGTAGTTGAATACCAGTTGATTTTCGGATTGAGACAGTAACCCAGCTACAATGGGGGTTTCAGTATCAGGCAACCAGATCCAAACATAGGCCTCACTGTAAGTGGTATTAGAAGTCATCTTTCACTTCTCTCTTTACAGCCCTAATGGACTTAGGCAATAAAGTCATTTTTTCTTGGTAACGTGCGAGTGTTGCTGCCAATGATCTCTCATCAGGCTCAAACAGCGAGACACCGCATATCGTTGCCACTTCAAACATCGCCCCGACCGAACAGCCAGGGTCTCCGCACTCAATACGATGTAGCAGTGAACGTGAAATCCCCGCACGTGCTGCGAGATCTGTTGTAGTCAGTGATTTGGCCACCCTTCCTTCACGGATGAGCTGCCCCAAAAGTTGCAAGGCAGCTCGGGTATATTGAGAGTAAGGGCGGCTGGCTGGCTTTGACATTTTGACTTATTTATGACTCATAAAGATTATAAAGACTTATTAATGAGTCATTTTATTGGAAAATAGACCGCCGTCAAGTAACTTTCTCTAGCTGCTCTCTAACGGATTAATTCAGACAGTAGGCATAGCAAAAAGTGTGATCGTCAATGGAGCTGTGATCGGTACTGGTGCGGATATCGTCTTCTGGGAGCACCTTATCTTGCTCGGTGTACTGGGGGTTGTGGTGGGTTATATCGCCTTCCGCATCCGTATTGCGATGAACCCGGGGCAGAGTGAATGTGGCGGTGGCTACGGAGAGTGCTTTTCTGCAGAGAGCACTGTGTGCAATCCACCCCAGCATTCTATATATCCAGCGTAATCAACCTATACCTAGAAATAGAGCAAGCTTGCTCCCCTTCAAATGTGGTAATTGCCTCTACACTCCACTGAGGTAGCGCAATATTTCTCCGCATGATTTGCGGATAAAGATAGGTTTATTCTCTGCATAGTGCATTATCAGCAATAGCATATGATCGAGCTAAACAGCCCAAACGTACTCTTTTACGCACAGATTGTTAACCGCCGGAATTTGTTACTACCCTTGGTGCCTTGATTTTGGACACCAGTCTAATCTAGTGGATCAAAGCCTGTTTCCCTACTCATCACCGGAAGGTTCTTTATCCCTAAGATCCCCGAATTTTGATGCCATCGTGAGGTTGTGCCGGGTCAGTTTCTTGATCGTTACATCCTGCGCCTTGTTATTTGCAAGACGAAGGTTCCGGTCGGTACCCAGCAGGGCATCCTTGGTCTTCTGCAGGTGAGTGATGGACTTGTCGATCTCATCGATTGCAGTTTGAAATTTCCGTGAAGCAAGGTCATAGTTCTTCCCAAATGCACTCTTGAATTTTTCTAGGTCACTCTCAAAGCTTGTTATGTCGACGTTCTGCGCCTTAACAAGAGCAAGCTCGGTCTTGTACTCCAGTGAGTTCATCGCGGCATTCCGCAATAGTGTAATGATTGGAAGAAAGAACTGTGGCCGAACAACGTACATCTTCGGGTAGCGGTGAAACATATCAACAATACCGGTGTTGTAGAGCTCACTCTCTGGCTCTAGCATAGAAACCAGCACCGCATACTCGCACCCCTTCTCGGCGCGATCCTTGTCTAGCTCCTTCAGGAACTCCTCATTCTTTTTCTTCGTTGCGGTGCTATCATTCTCGTTCTTCATTTCAAACATAATCGAGACGATTTCGGTACCCGCCTCATCTGAGTCACGAAAGATGTAGTCGCCCTTGCTGCCAGTACGGGCATCGTTATCCTTCTCGAAATATGCCCTCGGAAATGCCGTTGCTCTAATCCGGTTAAACTCGGTCTCGCAGTGCTGCTCCAACGTTTCACCGACCATCTTTGTCGACAGGCGGGTCTTCATATCACGGAGACGCTCGATCGCATCATCACGGTCCTGGATCTGCGTCTCATACTTGTCCTTCAGCGACTTCTCAGCGAGTTGTTTTTCAAGAGCTGCACGCTCAAGGTTACTCTTTATCGTATCCCGCTCTTTCTCAACCACACTGACCGCATCGGTGATTGCGAGTCTCTGTTCAACCTCACGGGCATCAAGCCTGGCCCTTAAACCCAGTATCTCTCTGTCCTTCTTTGCAGCCGCCTCCTGCAGCTCCTTTGAGCGTCGGGTATCGGCCAACTCAGAGGCGGCCTGCCTATCACGCTCTGCCTGTTTCAGTGCATTAGCGAGCTCATTACGCTCTTTTTCTACGGTACTTAAAGCTTCAGTCACAGCAAGTTTCTGTGTCAGCTCACCAGTATCCAGTTTGGCTTTTAACTCCTGAATTTCGGTCTCTTTGGCTACGGTAACCTTCTGCATTTCGCTACCCACTTCGTTCTTGGCAAGCTCGACGGCGTTTCGTTTATCCTGCTCGGCTAACTCAAGCCGTTCATGTAGCTGTTGTTCAAATTCGCTGTCACGTACCTGCTTAAGAATGTCCGCATACCCAGCTTTATCAATTTTGAATGCTTTCCTGCAGTGCGGGCAGATGATTTCATACATCAATACTTCTCCTCTTCTTAAAATACGATATACGTTAGTGCATATCGCGGTATCCCTGATACGGGTACCCTCTTACCATTGAGCTAATCTCACCACTCGAATCCTCAGCACATCCATTTGCCGCACTGCGTAACGATCCACTCTTTTGATTGGAGAAACTTGGATGACCATCATGGAAACAAAAGTAAAATCAGATAATTTACATTAAATCCCAATAATAACAATTATTTAATAGTTATTAAATCCAATCAAGGCATCGGCCAAGATATCCTCTGGAGGTGAAAACTGGATTTTTGAATCGTTCGATTTAATTATTGTAGGCAAATCGAATGAACAGTCTACACATATCCAGCGTAATTAAGGAGCCTCTGATCAAGTCATGTACGACTGCCTCACGCCTATCTTTGGCATCATCAAACACGTACGGGAATTCTGTGATTCACATGGGCTATTGCTGCGAAAAATCACTATCCTGTCGCTATCAATCCCCCTCTATCTTATGAGCCAATGGTTCTATAATATTATTGACATACGGATAACTGTGGCCTATTTTTAATTAAGAGGTACTGCGAAATTAAGTTCTTGAGCATTTACTATGAACAAGGTGATTTCAGATTATTCAATGAAAGCAATAGGTTTTTTGTGGATTGCATTGGTAATTGCGGTAGCAAGTTTCCTCTATAACGTTCAAGATGCCTCTGCTGGGGAAATAGATAGATGGTATGACAGGGGAGAGCCTTACTCGATTACCCTGGCTGCGGTCACTTATGGGAATAGCCAATTTGTCGTTGTGGGCGAGTCAGGAACAATTCTGACTTCTGCAGATGGTACGCTTTGGACAGAAAGAATCTCTGGAACAGACTCTTACCTCAGTGTAGTGGCTTATGGCAATGTGAACCTACCCCCAATCGTTGGACAGAAAGCGGGGGAAAATAAGACAATTTCCTGTGTTGTTTTTATGTGATTTCTTGAGGAAAAAATCA
>JABHIC010000332.1 GCA_018671205.1 Gammaproteobacteria bacterium | reverse complement strand
TGATGCCTCAATTTTTGGTGGTAACCTTGGCCCTTACGAGATATAGGAGGTAAAAATAGCGGTGACTATCTAAAGGGTACCTCTAAAAATAGTAATTTTTATGTGAGTGCAAGAAAGCACCGCACGGAGAACCGCAGTGTACATGCGAGTACATGAGGATTCGAGTACGGAGCTGACGCAGCAATCACTGAAAAAGTGCATTTTTAGAGATGCCCTAAAGTGGTCACCGCTATCTTTCTAAAGGTGATCGAATCGAGATAAATCTATGGATGCCATATTTCTTCAGCTATTGAATGGTCTAGATAAGGGTGGAGCCTATGCGTTGATTGCTCTGGGTCTCACCCTGGTATTTGGAACGCTCGGGGTGGTCAACTTCGCCCATGGTGCTCTTTTTATGCTGGGTGCCTTCTGTGCGGTCACTTTTCAGAAACTACTAACAATCTCTCTCAAGGTACGAGATACCAGCATTACCTTCTTTGAGGCCTATAAAGAGCAACCCTATCTGGAGATCTGGTTTGGAGAGCTTGGAAGCACTATTATTGACTGGGCACTCCCCTTATCCATACTGTTAACCATTCCCGTTATGCTATTAGTTGGGCTAGCAATGGAGAGAGGATTAATTAAACATTTTTACAAACGCACCCATGCTGAACAGATCCTGGTCACCTTTGGTTTCGCTATTGTGTTACAAGAGATCATTCGCCATTTCTTTGGTGCCAACCCCATCCCAACACCAGCCCCTGATATCGTCTCAGGCAGTGCTCCAATCGGAGCCTGGCTAGGATTAAGTGAGTCATTGGTCTACCCCTGGTGGCGTATCATCTATCTTTTATTCTCTATAACCGTCATCACCCTGGTGTTTGCTTTCCTCCAACTCACAACCTTTGGCATGGTTGTACGTGCCGGAATGCAAGACCGTGAAATGGTCGCAATGCTCGGCATTAATGTGGAGCGAAAATTCACCATTGTATTCGGCTTGGCTGCCACTGTTGCGGGTCTTGCGGGGATGATGTACGCCCCGATTTTGCCCCCGGATTACCATATGGGAATGGACTTTCTCGTCCTCTCTTTTGTGGTGGTCGTGGTGGGAGGAATGGGCTCACTTCCCGGTGCGGTTGCTGCCGGTTTCCTGCTCGGTATCCTCCAGTCCTTTGCCTCCATGAACGAAATCAAATCCATTCTTCCCGGCATTGACCAGATCATCATCTATCTGGTAGCGGTGCTCATTCTATTGACCCGTCCCCGTGGATTGATGGGGCGTAAAGGTGTAATGGAGGAGTAACCCATGAACTTTTCTGAAACAGGTAACAATCTGAAGTTGATGCTGATCTTCTCGGCAGTCATTTTGACAATGCCACTCTGGCTCGCACCCATTGGGGCGGGATACCCCGACCTACTGCAGAAATTTGTCATCTTTGGAATCTTTGCGATCGGCTACAACATCCTCTTTGGATTGACCGGCTACCTCTCATTTGGTCATGCCGTCTTCCTTGGGATAGGCTCCTACACAGCGGTCTGGTCGTTCAAGCTGCTGACGATGAATGTACTCCCCGCTATTCTGCTCGCCACCATCATGGCTGGTGTTGCTGCCGCACTGATCGGTTATATCTCACTACGCCGTTCTGGAATCTACTTTTCGATTCTAACACTGGCTTTTGCGCAAATGAGCTATAACCTCGCCTACTCAGTACTTACCCCTATCACCAATGGTGAGACCGGGCTACAACTTTCCCAGCAGGACCCCCGAATCATCGACCGTGCCTTCAGTACTGCCGGTGAAGGGCTGCCATCCACAGAGCTGTTTGGGATCTCCATGAGCGGTTACTCTGGTTTCTACTTCTGTGCCGTGGTACTGATCATTGCCTTCTTCTTCTCATTAAAGATATTCCGCTCTCCATTTGGAATGAAGCTACAGGCCATCAAGTCCAATCAGACCCGAATGAAATATACCGGCTTTAACACGCGCCCCTACCTGATGACTGCATTTATCATTTCAGGAATGTATGCCGGATTGGCCGGGGCATTGATGGCCGTAACTGACCCACTCGCAGGTGCAGAACGGATGCAGTGGACGGCCTCTGGTGAAGTGGTTCTGATGACGATTCTAGGAGGCGTTGGCACACTGTTTGGCCCTCTTCTCGGGGTTGGCATTATTAAATATTTCGAGAATATCTTCTCAGCCATCAATGAAGAGACTCTCCATCACCTATTCTCCTTCCTGCCCGGGTTCCTAGAGAGTCTGATGGTGACCATCACCGCCCCATTTGTGGGTGAAGGATGGCATTTGACGCTGGGTGTACTCTTCATGGTTATTGTAATCTTCCTTCCTGGCGGAATCATGGAGGGGATGGATCGAATCAAGAAACGGTTTAGGCATCAGGGAGATGACAACGATCCCCCTGGGGAGGGGGTAGATCAATGAGCAATCTTGTACTGAATATCAAGAGTGTCAATAAGACGTTTGGTGGTCTCCAGGCACTCAATGATGTCAACCTGGAGATTGAAGAGGGTAAGGTTCACGCAATTATTGGCCCTAACGGTGCGGGTAAATCAACACTTCTCAACTGCTGTATTGGACGTCTGATTCCCGACACAGGCACGGTCACTTTTGATGGTGAAAATATTATTGGGAAAAAAGCGCATGAGATTAACCAGTTGGGGATGGTGCGTGTCTTCCAGACCCCTGAGATTTTCCCTGATCTCAGTCTATTAGAAAATGTAATGATCCCCGCTTTCGCCAAGCGGGATGGTGCCTATAGCCTCAATATATTTAAGGCCGCCGCCGACGAGCGGGAAATCATCAATGAGGCGGAGAAGATGCTGAATGAGCTTGGCATTCAGGGCGATCATGTTCATCACCATGCGGGCAGTATGTCACGTGGCGACAAGCGCCGACTGGAGCTAGTGATGTGCCTGATTCAACACCCCCGCCTACTGCTATTGGATGAGCCGACAGCAGGTATGGCTCGCCATGACACCAACCGCACCATTGAGCTACTAAAAAAGATTAAGGAACGGGGGATGACCAAGATCATCATTGAGCATGATATGCATGTAGTCTTTAGCGTTGCGGATACCATCTCCGTATTGGCACAGGGGGCTATCATCGCATCAGGAACTCCTGATGAGATCCGTGGAAACCCGATCGTCCAGGATGCCTATTTAGGTGGAGCACATCTATGAGTAGAGAAGAGACCCCTCATGCCCCAGGCACCCCAGCCATTCAGCGTACTGGCTCAGCCCCCGCTTTTTTCTCCTGCTGGGACCTCCACGCCTATTATGGCGAAAGTTACATTGTTCAAGGGGTCAATTTTGATATTCGTGAGGGGGAGATCGTTGCCCTGCTAGGCCGTAACGGCGCAGGAAAAACCTCTACCCTCCGCGCTATTGCTCGTGCCTCTGAACCAGAGATGCGGCATGGTGAAATCTGGCTAGACCATAAACCCCTACACAACATGAAAGCCTATGAGGCGGCTCAATTTGGGGTATCTCTGGTTCCAGAAGATCGCTGCATCATCCCGGGGTTAACCGTTGAAGAGAATCTTGAGCTGGCACAAATTGAAGAGCCTGTCGGCTGGTCACTGGAGCGCATCTATGAGTCGTTTCCTCGCCTCGGAGAGCGCCGTCTGCAGGATGGCGTTACCCTCTCTGGTGGCGAACAGCAGATGCTTGCGGTAGCCCGCGCATTGGCTCGTGATATTAAATTACTACTATTGGACGAGCCCTACGAGGGGTTGGCTCCCGTTATCGTAAAGGAGATTGAACGTATCCTGGAGAGCATAAAATCTCTCGGAATCACCACCGTAATTGTTGAGCAGAATGCCATTGCGGCACTTCACCTTGCCGACCGCGCGCTGATCCTGGATATGGGGCAGATTGTCTTTGACGGCACAGCCCAGGAAGTTCTGGACAATGAGGAACTCCGTCATCAATATCTGGCGATCTGACTATTTTCAACCGCTGCCCATAATCAGCTACTCTACCTGTAGCCACTCTACATTCGAAAACTCACTACTTCCATGACTATGGTAGGCCTTGACCGCAACATAGAAGGATGCGTTGGGATAGAGGGTCACCGAGAGTCTATTGGCCTCATTCATATCGATACTGCGTATAGTATGTGCCCCCTCATAAGGGTATGGGGCATAATAGAGACTATATCCGCTCGCTGAATCAACAACACTCCATGTCACCTCCACATCCATTCCAGTGACAACAACGTTGACCGTTGGCGCGCTGATCTGAGCCACGCTATCGGGTAACTCACCCACAACATCCAGACGGAAGACCCCCCCACCCTCAGTGGCCGCATACAGATGGGCGCCATCATGGCTGAGAGCCATTGCATTCACTGCCTTATTGGTGAGCTGATTGGTGAGAAGCTGCCAATGAGCACCTCCATCACTGCTGTAGTAGACCCCACTCTCTTTATCCGCAATGTACAGGGCACTGGAGTTATTGGGATCAAACAGAATTTCTGTGATTGAGGACTCCGCAATGAGTCCGGAAGAGATACTGCTCCAGCTGGAACCCCCATCAACACTCAGATAGAGCCCCCCCCGAATCAGACCTGTAAAAATCGTCTGGGGATCATCTGGATGAATCGCTACAGAGAGTGCCGCCTCCCCATTAGGCAGAGCGCCACTCAGCAGCTGCCAGCTATCCCCCTTATCGGTTGAACGTAACAGCCCTCTGTTACTGCTGGCCACAAAGAGTCGATCAGGATTACTGTAATCCACCGCAATTGCCGCAACATTGGCATCGGCAGAGAGGGCATCATTGGCCTCCCCCCAATGGCTGCCGCCACTGTCCGAACGATAAATCCCACTGGCCGCTAGGCTATCATCAAAAGTCCCGGCAGAGAGGTAGGCAGAGCTTCCGGCATAGAGCAGCTGCCGATCCGAGGGGGCAAATGCCAAGGCACGCCACCCTCTGTTCCCTCCCGACTGAATAACGCTGCTGAGTTGGCTTCCTGTTGTAGCACTCCAGCTTCTTCCACTATCGATGGAGCGGTAAATGACGCTATTCCAGTTATTGGATGCCAGTAAATGTTGTGGATCACCCGGATCGAACTGCACCAGATTCCACTCCAACACATTGACCGGTCTGTTATTGAGACCTAACCAGTTAGCTCCCCCATCATCCGTTTTAAACAGTCCGCTTCTTGCCGCAACAAAAAGCTGCCCATTGCTCTGGGGGTTGATCGAGAGGTCACGTACCTGGGCACCGGTATAGCCTCTACTGGCATTGATCCAGCTGAGACCACCATCGGTGGTCAGAAAATTGCCCCCACCATAATTATTAATAAACAGGCGATCTGAGTTTTCAGGATCCAGTTGGAAATCAATAGGAAACCCTGCCCGTATTCCATCAGGCCCCCAGCCCCGCTCCCCCATCAGGCTCCAGTTTGTGCCACCATTCAGAGAGCGGAAGATTGCCTCACTGCTGCCGGCATAGGCAACATCAGGATTCGTCTCAGAGTACTCTACCGAGGTGATAATCTCTCCAGAGAGCACCTGCTGCCAATGGTCACCACCATCCGTGGTCTGGTAGATGCCTGCATTTTGATAATATTGATTATTACCTGTCCCTGCCAATAAATTTTGGGGGTCATTCGGGTGCATATAGAGGCTCCCCACGTAGAGATTGTTCAACCCCTGATTGGCCGGCCCCCAGCTCTCTCCCCCATCCACACTTTTAATGACCCCCTCACCCCCACCGAGCCACTGCGCAGGTACCGCATCCGCCGCCTCACGGTCAAAAATTCCGGTTGATACATAAATTGTATCGGGGTTAACGGGATCAATCAGGATATAGCGAGCCAGATTATTCCCTCGCCAAACGGGTCGCCAGCTCTCCCCCCCATCACTGGTTTTGTAGACCACCCCCTGGGTCATATCAAATTCACGCCCTCTTCTATCTTCCCCCGCCCAGACCCAGCTACCAATTTCTGCAGCGGCAAACACGGTATCAGAGTCACCCGGCTTTACGGCTAACCCACGGAAGGTGATCCCTGTATTCTCAACGATCCCCGTATCCTTTCTCTCCCAGCTCTGACCACTGTCAGTCGATTTAAAAATACCGCGCACCCCTGCGGTCCCTACCCAGAGAGTAGCAGGCTGGTTAGGGTCAATACTGAGGCAAAAGACGGGAATCAGGTCATTGGTCGTGCCCGTACGGGCGGTGATCCCTTCGTTTGAACTCTGCCAGCTCTCCCCACTATCATGGCTGACAAATACCCCGGCATTGGCATCGGTAACAAACATTTTTTCAGGTTCATCCGGATGGATGCGAACATCATAGCCCAGCCCACCCGCAGGGCCGCCGGTGGCGACCCAGGGAGCACCCGGATCTTCCTCTGGGGCATAGACCATAAAATCATCCACCGATACGGGCTCCGTGAGCAGACTCTCAAAGGAGAGATCACCCGTTAACAGTGGGCTATCATCCCGATACTGCCACTCCAGTTCGCCATCAATGGTGAGTGAGATCGTCTCATTATTGAGTAAAAACTCTACTGCGTACTCCTGACCATTCTCTAATATCGTATTGCCAGAGATGAGTCCACTCATAAAGGTATCAGGAAAATATTGTTTATTGAGTACAGCGGGGCCACCCGCGTTAAATCCAATAAAGTAACGCCCAACACTTCCACTGTTGCGCAGATTGAAATGTAGCCCCCCCTGCATGAGGTTTAGGGTAAAGCTGACCCGAAGCTGTTCCTGGTTGAAGTTATCCAGTGTAGAGATCCAGACATGGCCTGAGCCGGTCAATTTCCCCCCATCGATAGCCCATCCTGACTCCAGATTCCACCCCGCTCCACTACTCTCTGAAAAGTTGTCACTGAAAATCAATGCCTCGTTCTCTGCTATCGCCGAGCTGCTTGATAGCATCAACAGTAACGCAGATAGAAAAAATCCATTTTTTAACACACTGATATCCATACTTATTTAGTCCAAAGTGATTTTCTGCGCCGCCATGATAACCTGCTCTTCCGGCCACCCCTTCCACGCTCTGATTGTAGGCAGTGCCCGTACATAGGTCAACTCAACGGCAATGGTTACCGCCCCCGCGGAGGGTTGAAAGCGGAACCGCTGATGATCCTCACCAGCGGCGGGAATCCGGTTATCTTCCACCAGCCGGATCGGGTTCCAGTATCCAATAGTGGGGCTGATGCCGGTCCATAGCTCCTCCAATACTTTTGCATACACCCGCCCTGGCTGCCCCGAAAACGGGCCACTCCAATCTGGCAGATGTGAACCCGCCAACTGACTCAACACCTCACCCTTCTCTGACAGCGCCTCTACTCTCAATACCAGGTGACGCAGTGGGGTTCCGGTGGGCAGGTGGTGACCTGAACCGACATTCCTGAGCGTAACATCAACCGCAATCTGGCCATTGATCCGACTGCCCTTCACCTCCATCTGCACGGCGGATTGAATCAGCGTCACATCTCTTGAGCCGCTGTTTCGATGGACATGTATCGACTCAGGATCTCTTACTCTTCCCCCCTCTTTGAGGCGTGTAAAACGGTCCGTTAGCCCCGTCGGCATATGGCAATCCTGACAGCTTTTTGCACCGGGTTTACGATAATCGGCATAAGGGCTATCCAGCCACTCGCCATAACTGTTGTATATATCCACCCCCCAAAATTTTGCGCTATGGCAACCTGCACAGAGGCGACTCTGATGGTGAAGAGGAGAGTAGCTGTCATCTCCCGTCACATCAACCTTGGGCCCCAAAAACAGCTGCTGCCCCTCACCAGGGCGTAGCAGTTGGTAGGAGAGCACTCCAGGCACCCTTTCGTGGGGTAACCCCGTCTGCTCATCAAGAATAACATGGTTGATTTTATGGCAGAAATCACAGCTCACCCCCTCCTGTTCCTCCTCACTCAGCACCGTTGGATCGGTCTGAAACGGCGCTCTTACTGCCGCCATTGGAGCATGACAGAGCGCACAATTTCCCCGATTTTGGGGGAAATCCAGCCGATATCCGGGGCCAAAATAGGGTTGAGTAGTTGCAGGGGGGAGGGGAAAAGAGCCATAGTCCACACTTTTTCCATAGCGGGTAGGCGGACTCTGGTTGCCTCTAAGATCTTGCCCAAGATAGACCGATCGAAACAGCGGGTTTCGGGCAGCATTGGCATGTGCCCCTCTAGACCAGGTATCAAAAGGTAACTGTAGTGCCAACCTGTCCGGGTCACTATGGCAGCCCTGGCAGTTCTCCTCCTGATCTCTGCGTTGATGTGCGCCTATCCACTCATATTGTGGATGATCAGCAAATAAAATCGGACGTAGTTCAATCTCTACAGAGTCCCCCATCTCAAACTCAATCTCTGTATTGTAGTAGCCAGGGGCCCACGCAATCAGGGTTATCTCGCCTCGATCAGGTAGATCCGGCAGATAAAATAGCCCCTCTACATTAGTCGAGACCTGTTGCCTGCCAGAGGGGTAGTTCACCAACGCCCCGGCAACAGGAGCACGTTTTCCCCGTACAACACCTGTGGCTCTCTCGTCCTGTTGCGCCAACAGATCCATACCAACAACCCTCTCTGTACCCCCCACAAGCAGTAGCGCAGAGATCAACAGAGCACTCTGTAGGGCAGCTCTCACGGAATATCTAGTGCTCTTTATGACGCGCCCTATGGCGCTCTGCATTCAGTTTGATCCGGCTGGAAATCGCCTCAGCAACCTCATCCGGAACCTCCTTTATCTCTTTTTTAGCGCCTGTTTTTGAGCCTGAAAATGGCAGCCATCGCCTAATAGTTTTGAGTAATTTCATAATCTTAGAATCCTTGGATGACCTCGAGCACGGCTCGTAGTGTTGTTGGTGATGAATGCATTTTTAAATTTGCTCGGTGCGTTAAGACCTTGCATCAACCTTTGTGATCCCACTTGCGGATTCCAGAATAATATAATCGTCATTAAAAAACCCGCCTAAGCAGGTCTTTTATAGAGGAATGAAGAGTAACTTCTACCCTTCACCAACCGCCTTCATGCTGAGACG
>JABHIC010000331.1 GCA_018671205.1 Gammaproteobacteria bacterium | reverse complement strand
CTCAGTTGGTAGAGCAAAGGACTGTTAATCCTTGGGTCACAAGTTCGAGTCTTGTCGGGGGAGCCATATAAAAAACGGCTTATTCATGAAAATGGGTAAGCCGTTTTACGTTACATAGGATCCACCTATGTTCTATCATCGTTTTGAGCTTACGCTACCTGCTATCTCATCCAATCACCCAAATGGAGACACACTCCTCAGCTCGACCGGATTTAATACCTCCCAAGTATCGGGGAGCTATTACCCATGAATGAGCCGACGACATTGCTCAGAGGTATCTTCGTGCTGCTCCCTCCGGATACGCCACAGTTCGCGCTCCCACGTCTCCAAGGCGGCTCGCTTCTCATCGAGGAAAGTGTGCCGGTTATCATGTCGGGCAGTCACACCCGGTATGCTGTGGTCGAGGAGACACTCTATGAGCTCAGACTGAACCCCCAAACTGCTCAAATGTGTGGCTACCGTTCTCCTCAAATCACGAGGAGTGAAGGAAGCGACCACCCCAGTATCAGATAACATCCGCCTGAGGTTCTTACTGTAAACCCCAATACCCAGGGGTTTACCATCCGCTCGACCCGGGAATAGAAAAGGGCTATCCAACCGCTCCAAACCCTCAATCAACCCTCTCACAGTGGCTGTTAAGGGGATTACGTGAGCTACCCGCGTAGCCTTATCTACCTTCGTTTCAGATACCGGGATATCCCAAGTGCCACCCTCCAGATCGAGGTGATCCCACTGCATTCGCGACACCTGCTCCGTCCTCTGCCCGGTGAAAATCATAATCTTAATTGCGGTTTTAATATGGCTACTCATGCGAGGGTAGCTGTCTAACGTATCGAGAAATATTCGGATTTCAGGCTTGTCTAGCGTCCGCCCCCCTTGCTTCTCATTGGTGTTCCGGGGTCGCCTAATATCCGCAAAAGGGTTACGCCAATCTATCAAACCATAGGGGAGGTGCTCCTTCGCCTGGATAAACGCGGATTTCAGGTAGCTGAAGAGTTCCCCTGCCTGACGCATATTCCCGGCCTCAATATGTGCCCCCCATAGAGCCGTTAGCTGCTCAACGGTAACTTCTCGAATCTTCAGCCCCCCAATCTGACCCCGCACATCACAACGGGGGTTACTAAGCAGCAGCTCCACATCCTTGGCTGTACGCTCGGTTAATTCCGAGGTGTAGCGGGTGAGCACCTCATCTACAGTAGGCTCTCTGCGGGCATCCAGTAAGGTGTTCTCCTGCTTAACTTGAGCTGATTCCCGATTTATCCGCTCCTGAAGGGGGTCGACTTTATTGTCAATAAGCACCCTTGCAGCCCTGCAAGCATCGCGTGCTTTCTTCACGGAGAAGTGTTTTGGATGATAGCTCCCCAGGTTCAACATTCGTCGTTTAGCACCGAAGCTGTAGCTAAGGTAAAACACCTTTTTACCGGAGGGGTTCACTTGAAGGCAGAACCCCTTATCTGCCGCATCTTCGAATACCCGATAGGGTTTCTCTCTTGGGCTTAATCCGGCGATAAACCGGGGGTTAAATTCAGGCATGGTTGGTTCTCCATAAAAACGATGACAAACTGGATTTTGTCATCGTTCTGTCATCGTTTTTTGCTGATCATAGGTAGGATAGCTCAAATACCTGCAGACAATCTCATACATATAATAGAGCATTAACAGTGAGATAGCATTTCAATCAGGCTCTAACCAGATATACTCATATAGTAACAACAAGGAGTGTTAACCCCTGGGTCACAAGTTCTATCCTTGCCTGGGAAGCCCTACAAAACAACAACTTATTCATGAAAACGGATAAGCCGTTTTTCATTACCTGCAAATCTGTATACGCTCTCAGATTTCTGCGCAGCCTCGCTGCCAAGGTTACACATTCCACCAGACTGCCTCTCCGCAGCCATCAGGTCAAGCAATTTATATTTGAGTGAAACCTTAGAGCATAGCGGAACAGGAGTTGCTGTTGATATCCCCGACTGCCCAATAAATGACGGGCCGTGTTTTCAACATCAATCTACTGCGAGGAAATTATAACAATGGGACTTCAATGGAATGAGGCCACGATAGATGAACGAGTCTGGAGCAACAACCGCTGGGGGAAAGTTATTGGGTTAGCTGACAATACTGTGATTGTTCAATTTGAGGATACTAAACCTGATTTGGTCAATTGTGACAATGATAACCATAGGCCTCATGCTGTTGATGATGAAGGTGGACTATTGTTACGTCCCGCTTTATATGAGCCCAGAATGGCTGATTTGTACCAATTTAATTTAGGGTGATCAGTTTTTATAGTCCTCAATTGTTATGGGACAAAATCATAGTTATGCTTAGAAAGGTCATGGCGACCAGCTGTAATTTGGCTTAAAAGGGTCAAGGAGGAGTCCTGAGAGGATCGAAGGAAGCTCCTTGATGCTTT
>JABHIC010000047.1 GCA_018671205.1 Gammaproteobacteria bacterium | reverse complement strand
TGTGGGGCTATGCCGCAGATGAGCAACTTGATCCTGATGCACTGATCAAGGAGCAATATCAGGGTATTCGCCCCGCGATGGGATACCCCTCCTCCCCCGACCATAGCGAAAAAGATACCCTCTGGGCGCTGCTCGGAGCAGAACAGAATTGCGCTGTCTGGCTTACGGAATCGAAGGCAATGGTACCTACTGCATCGGTCAGTGGACTCTATTTCTCCCATCCGGAGGCCCGTTATTTTGCGGTTGGAAAGATCAACCGGGATCAGGTGGCTCAGTATGCGGCACGCAAAGGGGTGACTCTGAGTGAGGCGGAACGGTGGTTAGGGGCTAATCTGGCCTATAATCCTGAGTAATATAGTTCAGTAAACGGTGTGCACTGATTTACAATAGGCGAAATTTTTCTGGCTCAGGTAATGGGCCATCGAGTCGATAAGGATAGAGAAAATGAGTGAATGCCCGTGTGGATCAGGAGAGTCCTATAGTGACTGTTGTGAGCCCTGTCTGAGTGGAGCGCAAGCTCCACAGAGTGCAGAACAGTTGATGCGCTCTCGCTATAGTGCCTATGTGAAGGGTGAGATTGACTACATTCACAATACGTTGCACCCGGACCATCGTGCCGACCATGACCGGGAGGCAGCGAGAAAATGGTCACAGGGTTCACAGTGGCTGGGGCTGGAGATTATTTCCACCTCGGCTGGGGGGGCAGAGGATACTCACGGAGTCGTGGAGTTCAAGGCCCACTATAGAGATGGTAGTGGGCTGCATCAGGCCCACGAGGTGAGCCAGTTTGAGCGAATTGAGGGGCACTGGATGTATGTGGATGGAGAGCTGCCCAAAGTGGAAACTGTCCGGCATGAGGGGAAAAAAGTGGGGCGTAATGAGCCCTGCCCCTGTGGTTCGGGTAAAAAATACAAGAAGTGTTGCGGAAGGTAGTTGAGCGATGGAAGACCTAGAACATTACCCCACGATTGTTGCCACAATCGTTGAGATTAAGGACAAGAGCAAGCTGAAACATATTGTGGATCGGCTTGAGAAGCACTTTTCACTCTCTACCAGTGAGGCTAACGAGGCACTGGAGTCTCTCCCCTTCAGGTTGCCATCCACATTCCTAACCGCCAAAGAGGCGAAGACGGCGACGCATGAACTCAGCTATTTTGACTGTGTTATTGATATTCGTGATGCACTGCTGGATGAGGATACAGAAGAGGTAGAGGAGACTGCTGTAGTTGAGCCACCAGAGGCAGAGCCAGTAGAGCTGATGCCACAGGAAGAGCGAGCGCCACAGGTGGGTATCGCAGCCCGGGGGGATGAGTCGGTTAGTGAAGAGGTGAGCCCACTGGGAGAAGAGCGTAAATGGCCAAAGTGGATGATTCCTGCGCTAGCAGCCGCTGTTTTGGTGCTGGTGGGGTTGCTGGCCTTCTCCCTGTTTTCCGATGATGATCAGGTAGGGGACGAAGAAGGGGCTATGGTAGAGGTTTATGATGATGGTGATGGTGATGATGTCTACACCTTCTCCACAGATATATTGAGGAGTGTCGCTAGTAAAATAGAGTCAAAGATCTCCTCGATACAGGCGTTGGACCTCTTCCTGGATAATATATCGGGGTTTGTGGAAGAGAACCAGATCACTGAGGAGGAGCAGGTAGAGCTTTCAGAGCACTTTGCAGAGAAGGCAAAAGAGAAGAAAAAAGATGAGGTGCTGAGCATCTTTGCGATGCGTTCTCTCAAAATGTTGAAGGTTGCGATCAGCTTTAACCCGAGAAATCGTAATGCCTGGAACCAGATGATTGAGCTCTATAAGCTGAATGGACTGAAGTTACGTGCCAAGAAGGCTCAGAAGGAGATGGATGCGGTCTTTGCTGATGACTAATAGAAGATATCAGTATCTGTCCATCATCAGCCAATAATTCGCTATCAATAGCCTCCTTTGCCTCTGAGGAGAGTTTCATATTACCACTGACCCAACCTGAGAATTTTCTCCAGATCTTGCCCTGTTTTTTCTGGGAGCAGACGGGTTGTGATGGATTTCTCAGTAAACCGATCAACAAGCCGGAGTTGAGAAAGATCCTGAAACAGTATCTCGTTCCTTCCACTCCTTCTACTGTATTGAATTAAGGAGCCTCCGATGAACTCTGTGCCTTCTCTCTTTTTCTCTTTATCAGGGCACGTGCAGTGACCGCAGAGAGTAGATAGGCGGCACCTGCCAGCAGAATAATGGTGGGACCCGGGGGGAGATCCGGGCTGTACGAGAGGGCGACTCCTGTGGTGCTGAGGATGGCACCAACCCCGGTGGCCAGCAGCATCATTCTCCCCAGAGAGTGGACATAGTGCTCCGCAATCGCTGCCGGCAGGGTCAGCAGAGCCAGTACAAGAATAAGTCCCACCACCTGAATTAACAGCACCACCGTCACCGCAACCAGTACCAGCAGTAGCAGATAGAAGAAGGTTACCGGAACACCACGCAGACGGGCATACTCCTCATCAAAGCTGACGGCCAGGAACTGGCGATGGTAGGCGACCACAGCCAGCAACAGCAGAGCATCCAGTCCTCCCATAAACCATAGGCTCTTCTCTGAGACCAATAGAATATTACCAAATAGAAAACTCATCAAATCGGTCTGGTAGCCGGGTGTTTTGGAGATAAAGAGGATGCCAATAGCCATCCCCACCGCCCAGAGTGCACCAATCAGGGTATCCTCCTGGGTATTCCACTGCAGCCGGATCCAGCCAATCAATAGTGCCGCAAGAATGGCAGCGAATAGCGCACCGCCAAGAGGGTCAACCCCATAATAGAGGGCGGCCCCCATCCCTCCCAGTACCGAGTGGGCAATCCCTCCCGCGATGAAGGTGATTCTCTTCACCACCACATAGCTACCCGCAATACCGCAGCCGATACTGGCCAGCAGCGCGGCGACCAGTGCGCTTTGCAGAAAGGTATATTCAGAGAGTGCAGTCAGAAACTCGTTCATGGGGGCAGTTATTTTTTAGCGCTTCCCTTTAGGTGCCCTTTAGTGGTGGTGAGCCACCATTCGCACCGGCTCACCATAGAGGTCCTGAATCAGGCTCCCGTCAATGGCATCGGTATGGTGGCAGACCAGCGTACGATTGACACAGGCGACCCGGGTCACATAACTGGAGATAAAGGCAATATCATGAGAGACCACCAGAATGGTAAGACGCTGATTGAGCTCTCTCAGAAGCTCAAAGATCTCTCCCTCCAGCCGTTGGTCAATATTGGCGGTTGGCTCATCGAGAATCAGCAGTTCAGGCTCCCCTGCAAGCGCACGGGCGAGCAGTACCCGCTGGAGCTGCCCGCCAGAGAGGCTACTGATTTGGCGTTGAGCGAGGGGTTCAGCCTCAACCTCCTGTAGCGCCTGTTGTGCCGCATGGTAATCCGCCATCTGGTAGCGTCCCGGTAGCAGGGAGGTGAGCCAGGATGAGTTGCCTCGGCACCCCAGCCGTCCAAGCAGAACCAGTTGCTCTACCGTGATGGGAAAATCTCTGGAGAAGCTGGGGTATTGGGGGACATAACCGATACGGTTTCTGGTCTTATGGGGAGGGGCTCCGAAGAGCCGGATGGTGCCTTGCTGGGGCTGCAACATCCCCATTATCAACTTCAGCAGGGTACTTTTTCCTCCGGCATTGGGGCCGACGATGCCGAGAAATTCACCGTTATGGACCTCTAGGTCGATGGCCTCCAGCACCGGAAGTTCACTGTAGGCAAAAGAGAGGGCCTCTAGTGAGATGGGTGGGGCTATCTGGGTCACATTAGTCACTCCGGCTTAGCTGTTGGGCAAAGTGGCGCAGATTGGGGAGGTAATCTGCGGCAAGTGGATCAACTGTGGTGATCCGAGCGCCGATCTCACGGGCGATTTGCTCTGCAGCACGTTGACTGAACTGGGGCTGTACAAAAATCACCTTGATTCGGGACTGTTTCGCCAGTTGAATGATTTGAACCAGTTTTTTTGCGCGTGGAGATTTTCCCTCCTCCTCAATGGCGATCTGCCTCACGCCATAACGATCTGCAAAATTGCCCCAGACCGGGTGCTGAACCATAAAGGCGACGGCGGTGGAGTGGCTCAGTAGCTGAGCAATCTCACGGTCTAGCGCCCTCAGCTCTGCTGAAAAGGTGAGGTAGTTCTGCTGGTAGGTCGCTTGATGCTCTGGATCCAGAGTGGAGAGTGCAGCGCGGATCTTGTTGGCCAGCTCAATCACCTGCAACGGGTTAGTCCAGAGATGTGGGTCGTCCTCTTCCTCTGCACCGGTGTGCGCTTCGTGGGGGTGGGGGGACACCCCTGTGGCGGCATCGACAATTCTCAGGGCCGGATTGGCGGCATGGATGCGTCCTTTCCACTCCTGATCAAAGGAGGTACCGACAGAGATATAAAGGTCAGCGGTTGCGAGTTGCTGGATCTGTCGGGGAGTGGGTTGATAGCTGTGTGGATCCTCTCCCGGACGAATCAGTGCCTCTACGTCAACATGGGAACCCCCAATTTTTTCGATAAAGGTCTGGATCGGGATGACCGAGGTGAAGAGCTGTAACGGTGCTGCAGAGAGGGGGGTAGCCATGCAGATTGAGGAGAGCAGTAGCAGGGTCAGGTATGGTTTTTTCATCTTGTGGGCCTGGTTGGTTCAGCGGAAGATTTTCTGGTAGCGTTGCTCACTAAACCCCACCTCGATCTGTTTCAGTGACTCACTCTCCAGTACGGGACGCTTGATCATTGCCGGAAACTCCAGCAGCAGTGCAATGGCACGGCTCTCATCAATGTGCTCTTTTTGTGCCTCTGGTATTCCTCTCCAGCTGGTGCCACGCTTATTGAGTAGCGGCTCCCAGCCCACCTGTTCGACCCACAACTGTAGCTGACCCTGTGTCAGCCCCTGTTTACGGACGTCGTGGAAATGGAATGTCACCTCATGGGCGACAAGCCACTTTTTGGCTTTGCGAATGGTGTCGCAGTTGGGGATTCC
>JABHIC010000330.1 GCA_018671205.1 Gammaproteobacteria bacterium | reverse complement strand
CCAGTGCCGGTGTCTTTGACCCGATCTAGAGTGCCTGCCGAGAACTCGGTAGTGGTGTCGTGGACTACGGTGGGGTCGATCACGACGGGGTAGACTCTAGCAGGATCGTTGAGCCAGGTTGGGTCAACGGTGAGTTTGAGGTAGTATTTGCCTGGTACTGATCTATCCTCACCAATTTGCATTAAGACATTGTCTGTGCGAGCACCATTGGCGTCATAGGCGTAAGGCTTCTCAAAATGGAAGAGATATTCCCCGTTACTATCCTGGAAGGTGGGGGAGAGAGAGATGACTCCATCGGGCCTTTTGGTGAGCTCTTTGGGGGTAGTGCCGGAGAGGGAGAGGTCGAAGAGGAAGGTAGTTGTTAGTTCTTGGTTGTTAGTTCTTGGTTCTTTGATGATTAATTCTTCTTTGACTCCGTTACTGAGGGTGGTGTACTGGAGATCAATACTTGGCAAGACATCTTGGAATAAGACTGTGTCTCGTCCGACTTTCTCACCCTCACTCTGATCAATGCCTGCGAGAGTAAAGGTGGCTACAGCTGATTCTACCTGGAAAGCAACTTGGGGTGAGCCGTCTCTAGTACCGATATCGGCGGAGAAGGTCTTGTTACCGGCAGTGAAGAGAGTGTTACCTGAGCCATTTTTGAGTCCAGGAGCGTGGGGAGTGCTATTAAGGGCTGTGAGGAGGAAGAAGGTGGAAAGGAGGATGAGAGTGGTTGTGAGGATGGGGATGAGAAAGGGGATAAGACGGGAATGGCGTCGTTTGAGTGATTTTAGGCGACGACGGATAGATCTGATATAGAAATGATGTTGTTGTCTCACTAGTATGTAGCGCAGTGGAGTGCGTTTGCTACTCCACTGGGAGAGATGTTGTAAGTGTTTTTTTATTTTCATATACTTTAATCAAATCTGAAACTACCCAAGCTCTGGGTTAATGTATTAGTGTAGCACCAGTCGCCGTCGTTGTTGATAGTTGGGCGGCGTTGTATGTTCATTTGATCCTTACTCCACTGTAGCCGCGGGCAGGCCCGAGGATTCGGGTTCTGATGGAGGTAGTAAAACTGTATGGTGTTTGGGTAGCACTCCAGGTATTGGCTCCTCCTGGATCAATGGCGTATGAGCGCCAGTAGTAGGTGCTACTGGTATTAAGTGCTGATTGAAGGGTGTAGGTAGCCTGGGCGCCTGAGGTATAGGCGGTGCTGGTTTGTGTGTTCTGGCCAGTCCAGCCGGTTTGGGAGCTAGTCTGGTCGTAGGTATTGCAGCCGGTGGTCATAGCTAGATCGGTACAGATCTGGATCTTGTATCTGAGATAATCTGAGTCGGTATCGGTGCCGGTAGTCTTGAGAATAGGGAGTACAGACTGATTGGTAGCAGTGTCAGTGGGTAGGTCTAATGATGGGGTATTGGGTAGGATATTCATCCCGAAGTTGGCAGTAGCGGAGTAGGTGCCTTCTGCTCCTAGGGTGTTCCAGAACTTGACGTGCCAGTAATAGGTAGTGTCGTCGAGAGCGAGAGAAGTCCCGGCGTAGCTGATATCGGGTGATCTAACACCATTGGCAGTAGTAGTCATGCTGGTCTTGCCACTGTCCCACATCTCTGTTCCATCAAAACCTACTTGAGTGTTCACAATGATCTGATAATAGTTGGCTGAGTCACCATCACCATCGTTGTGGACGGCAGAGAACTCGGGGGTGAGATCAATGACTCCTGTTGGATTGGTAGTGCCTTCGGTATACGGAGTGGTGGGGGCAGTGGGAGCGGAGGTGGTACTGAAAGAGTAGGGGGTCTGGGTGCTAGACCAAGTATTAGTCCCAGCTGGGTCGATGGCGTATGATCTCCAGTAGAAAGTGTCGTTGGCAGCTAACGCACTTTGGAGAGTGTAGGTAGCCTGGGTGCCTGAGACGTAGGCAGTGCTGGTCTGTGCGTCTTGGCCACTCCAGCCAGTTTGGGAGCTAGTCTGATCAAAGGTCTGACAACTGACACTCATCCCCACGTCTTCACACAACTCGATCTTGTACCTGAGATAGTCACTATCTGCGTCTGTGGTGGTGGTCTTGAGAACTGGGAGGAGGCTCTGATTAGTATCAGTGTTTGTGGGGAGTTCGAGGGAAGGGGTAGTGGGTTTCACGTTCATCCCGAAGTTCTGCGTCGCACTAACCACACCCTCAGCTCCCAAAGTATCCCAGAACTTGATCCGCCAGTAGTAGCCACTGCCATCGAGAGCTAGGGAAGTGCCTGCATAGCTAATATCGGGGGATCTGACTCCATTGGCAGTAGTAGTCATGCTGGTCTTGGTGCTATCCCACATGCTAGTGCCAGCAAAGTTGGAGGCAGTGTTGACTTCGATCTGATAATAGCTGGCACTGTCGCCATCTGCGTCGTTGTGGACGGCGGAGAACTCGGGAGTAAGGTCACCAACACCTGTTGGGTTGGTGGCACCTTCGGTATAGGGAGTTGTCGGGGCTGTGGGGGCTGTAGTAGTGGTGAAAGAGTAGGGAGTTTGAGTGCTACTCCAAGTATTAGTTCCAGCTGGGTCGATGGCATAGCTTCGCCAGTAGAAGGTGTCATTAACTGCTAGTGGAGTCTGGAGAGTATAGGTAGCTTGAGTCCCACTAGTGTAGGCAGTACTAGTTTGAGTGTTTTGACCACTCCAGCCAGTTTGACTACTTGTTTGGTCAAAAGTTTGACATGAGACACTCATCCCCACATCCTCACATAGCTCGATTTTGTATCTTAAGTAGTCACTATCATCATCGGTGGCGGTGGTTTTTAGCACAGGCAACAGACTTTGAT
>JABHIC010000046.1 GCA_018671205.1 Gammaproteobacteria bacterium | reverse complement strand
TGGCGAATCTCCTCCACCTCTTCCAGTGATAGCTCACGTGAGAGGATGATGCGTTCAACTCCCTGCTGCTGCCAGAAGCGGGCGGTGGCATAGTTGACCGTATTGGCCTGCACCGAGAGATGAACGGTCTGCTCCGGCCAACGCTCCCGCACCAGTAGAATCAACCCCGGGTCAGCCATGATCAATGCATCGGGCTTCAGCGCGATAACCGGCTCAATATCCTTCTGAAAAGTTTTGACCTTACTGTTGTGGGCAAGAATATTTGAGGTGACATAGAGTCTCTTCTGCTGCTGGTGTGCCTCACTAATCGCCAGCTCCAGTCCGTTCAGATCAAACTCATTTTCTCGAACTCTTAGCCCATAACGGGGCAGGCCGGCATAGACCGCATCTGCACCATAGGCAAAAGCGGCCCGCATATGGTTCAGAGACCCTGCGGGGGAGAGCAGTTCTGGGGAGGGTATGACCATTCCGGCTAGTACCGGAGGGTGTTACTCATCTTTCATCTCAACCGGCATACCCGCCTTACGCCACTCTGGAAACCCCTCATCCAGTCGATGAGCAGTAAAACCCTTCTCACGAAGTTTGGCCACCGCATCAAAGGCAAGCATACAGTAGGGTCCACGACAGTAGGCAACCACCTCCTGCCCCGGCTTCAGCTCATCAATTCTCTCTTCCAGTTGCTCCATCGGGATACTCAGCGCACCCTCAATATGACCCGCCTGATACTCTGCCTCAGGGCGCACATCAAGTACCGTCACCACCCCTTCCTCGGCGAGATCTAACAACTCTTTGACCTGCATCGGTTCCAGATCATCTTTTACCGTGAGATAGGTATTCACCAACCGCTCCACCTCAGCCAAGTGGCGCTCTGATAATTTACGCAGAGCCACCAACAGATCAATTACCAGATCATCGGAGAGGTTGTAGTGGACATACTGGCCGACTTTTCTTGCGGTAACCAGCCCCGCATTGCGTAGTAACTGGAGATGCTGTGAGGTATTGGCAACCGTCAGCCCTGCCGTCAGTGAAAGCTGCTCAACCGTACGCTCACCCTGTGCAAGAATCTCAAGCAACTCAATTCTGTGGGCATTACTGAACGCCTTACCGGTACGGGCAAACTGCTCAAAAATTGATTTTTTGTAATCTTTAACCATAACGCTTCAATAATCACACATTCTATTGAATAAGTCAAGCATGTTAAAGTGTTCAGACAGTTACTTAAATATTGTGAGACACGCTGGAAGGGTCGTGACTACCCAATAAAGAGCACCTCTAAAAATTAATCCGTTCCAAACCAGAAGCGCTCATCCATCTCTAAAAACTCCTCATAAGGAAGGTAGTGTGAGCCATCACAGGAGAAGTTGAGAGCAACAATTCCATTGATAATATTGATCGATGCCGCACGCAGATAGATCGTCTCATCAACCTGCCGAAGCCACTTGAAACGGTCCAGAATCAACCGCAATTTATCCGCAGGAACCAACGCACTCTGCGGATAACCACGTAGCGGATAGGCAAGACAGACCGATGGATTGAGAATCTCATCCAACACGTGAACCCGATAACGGTAGGGGTCATCAAATAGCCAGAGGGTTGCCCTGGAGCTGGAGAAGTGAAGCTTGGCATGGAAGATTCCCCGCTCCACCATCAACTCATCGACAATCGACATCACATCATCGATCCGGTCATCCATTGGGCTGATGGCACGGCTCTGCATAAACAGCGTATTCCTGATCGATGGGTCACCCTTCACCTGCATCCAGATCCGCCGATCCTCTGTTGGCTGACCCACCTCCGGCAACATCCCCAGCTCAAAATCGACACAGACAAACCCCTTCACCACCTCACCGATACGAATCAGCTGTACCGCTGTCACCAGACTGCGGCGGTTCCGCTGACTGATGTAGACATCGGAAAGGAAGAACCCATCACTGGGCAACACCGTGGAGATATAGGGGCGTGCCGAGAGATCCTGCCCTACCCGGCTTTCATCTACCTCACCCGTAGAGAAGATATTGGAGCTGAGCTGAACACCATTGATATCCACAATATAGAGCAGACGTGAAGCGGCAATATGGTCATTCTCTTGCAGTGATTGCAGTAGCGCCTGATCCAGCCGTTCACGAATCCCCCAGCCACGGGCACAGTGCTCCGCAAGTCGCCCCATAAAACCGCCCAGGTGCTCCTCAAGCAAGCGCTTTCTCGACTCAATAGTCTCGGTAAATGTATTCATACTGATTTTCTGCTCTGCCGGGGCGGGGACCCTAAAATTATTTGCTACTATATCGCAGTGGTTCTGAGATAAGAAATGAAGATTCGATGAAACTACCGAACTGTTTTCAAAACGCCACTGCAGCAGCCGATCAAGTACTGCTACGCACCGCACGAAGAGCCGAGGAACGTGGGCGTGCAACCGCAGTGTATATGCCACTGGAATAACCGATGAATGAAGAGATAACGCTACGACTGGATAAGTGGCTCTGGGCCGCCCGCTTTTTCAAGACCCGACGACTCGCCACCGATGCCATCTCCGGTGGAAAGGTGCACCTTAATGGTGGACGGATCAAACCCTCACGCAACATCAGGGTGGGAGACCGGCTGGAGATCCGCCGTGGTGACACCCGCTTTGAGCTCTTTGTGGAGAAGATCAGCAGACAACGCCGGCCGGCCAGTGAGGCACAACAGCTCTACAGAGAGAGTGAGCAGAGCCTGAAGGATCGGCTCTCCGAAGTGGAACGGAAAAGGCTCGAGAACCACGCACGCAGTCAGCGGCAAGGCCGCCCGGATAAGCGGCAACGGCGAAAACTGACGGCGCTGAAGAGTGCTCAGTTAGAGGGCGGCTAGAGGGCAGAGATTACTCGTCAGAATTAACGGAATAACAGATTCGTCGGCTTCCCAACAATCATCGCATCGATGATACGTACCACCTCAGCACAACTCGCTGTGGAATTTTCTACCCCATCAATGGCGCCATCCGGTACATGAGCCACCTGGATCTCGCGCGCATTAGCGGCCTCCATATCGACCAGATCACAGCTGTTGTCCGCACAATCCTTCATAATGACGACCATTTTCAGCAGTGGCAACTGATCGATCACCGCCGCACGAACCGGGGTATTGACGGTTACCAAAATATGAGCTCGCCATGCAACCTCGGCCATCTCTTCCTCTGCCACCTGCAGACGCTCAACCCAGCCATATTTAGGAGCCTCCAGAAAGGGGAACTCCGCCCCCTCTGGCAGACACCCTTTATCCAGCACAACAATATTCATCGCTCAAGCCCTCTCTACTGGTGGTGGTCGGCTACCCTCTTGGAGGACGACCCGCGCGCTTTCTCTCATTCTCGGTCAGCAGTTTTTTACGGATACGGATGGATGCCGGTGTCACCTCAACCAGCTCATCCTCATTGATAAATTCCAGTGCCTGTTCCAGGGTCATACGGATGGGGGGGGAGAGAACCAGGTTTTCATCGGTACCCGCTGCACGAATATTATTGAGCTGTTTCGCCTTCAGTGGGTTGACGACCATATCACTATCTCGTGAGTTGATACCAACAATCATCCCCTCATAGACCTCCTCAGCATGGCCGATAAAGAGACGACCACGCTCCTGCAGATTAAACAGTGCATACGCCAACGCCTTACCTTTTCCATTGGAGACCAGCACCCCATTATGGCGCTCACCAATCTTGCCTTTCACCCTGGGACCATAGTGGTCAAAGGTGTGGTAGATCAGCCCGGTACCGGAAGTGGCGGTCAAAAACTCTGTACGGAAGCCGATCAGGCCACGTGATGGAATGATGTAGTCCATACGGATTCGTCCCTTGCCATCCGGCACCATATCAGCCAGATCACCTTTACGCTCTCCCAGCTTTTCCATCACCGTGCCCTGATGGTTCTCCTCCACATCGACCGTCATACTCTCGTAGGGCTCACTGCTCACCCCATCAATCTCACGGATAATCACCTCTGGGCGGGAGATTCCCAGCTCATACCCCTCACGGCGCATGTTCTCGATCAAAATAGAGAGGTGTAACTCACCGCGACCCGATACCCGAAATTTATCGGGATCTTCTGTCTCATCGACCCGCAGTGCCACATTGTGGATCAGCTCTTGTTGCAGACGTTCACGAATGTTTCGACTGGTGACATATTTCCCCTCCTTACCCGCAAACGGGGAGTTGTTGACCTGGAAGGTCATACTCAGGGTCGGCTCATCCACCGTGAGCGGGGGTAGCGCCTCTGCATAGTTTGGATCACAGAGGGTATCAGAGATCTTCAACCCATCGACCCCGGTAAAGGCGATGATATCTCCAGCAGTAGCATGGTCGACTTCGACACGCTCCAGTCCGAGGAAGCCGAGAATCTGCAACATACGACCATTTCGCTGGTTGCCATCCGCAGAGAGAATCGTGACATTGGAGTTGGTTCGCACACTGCCACGCTCAATCCGCCCCACCCCGATTACCCCAACATAGCTAGAGTAGTCGAGCGCGCTCACCTGCATGCGGAATGGACCTGACTCATCCACATCCGGGTATTTGACATGCTCTACTATGGCCTCAAGCAGCGGAGTCATATCCCCCTCTCGCACCTGTGCATTGAGGCTCGCGAACCCCTGTAGTGCCGATGCGTAGAGCACCGGAAAATCGAGCTGCTCATCATTGGCCCCAAGGCGGTCAAAGAGGAAAAAGGTCTGGTCCACTGCCCAATCAGGACGGGCACCAGGGCGGTCTACCTTATTGACCACCAACACCGGACTCAGGCCATGCTCAAGCGCCTTCTGGGTCACAAAACGGGTCTGTGGCATCGGACCCTCAACCGCGTCCACCAACAGCAGTACCGAATCGACCATCGACAAAACCCGCTCCACCTCACCACCAAAGTCGGCATGTCCCGGGGTGTCTACAATGTTAATCCGGTAGCCATTCCAGAGAATGGCGGTATTTTTAGAGAGGATAGTGATTCCACGCTCCTTCTCCAGCTCATTGGAGTCCATTACCCGCTCCTCGGCCTCACCCCGCACCTCCAGCGTACCCGACTGCTGTAGAAGTTGGTCAACCAGGGTGGTTTTCCCGTGGTCAACATGGGCAATAATTGCAACATTGCGTAGCTTTTCGATGGAGTTTGACATCAAAGTAGTCCAGTATCCGTGGTAAAAATCGTTGTAACCACGCTCGCGAATGGGCTATGGCTATGAGAATAAACAGTCAATTATACTATAGAAAGATGAATCTCTCCCCCAATTTCAGTAAAAAACCCGGTTGCTGGGAGCAGCAACTCATTCGCCGATCCAATAACCCCCTCTTTCCAGAGTCCGCCCGTACTGTGGTTCAGCATCAGGTGGTGGAGGCGCGTGAGAGGGATGGCGAGGAGCAGCAACAATTCAAAAAACAGTTCCAGAGTCTGGTTCACAAGGTCTCCACACTACCGGATAAGGCCGAGGCAGAGCAGTTATTGACGCTGACCGATCAACTCGACCACTGTTATACCCAATGCATGAACCTCTGCACTCCACAGCCTCAGGAGCAGAAGGCACTGACTCAACTGATCACCCTGTTTGAAAACACACTACTTAAACATGCCGATGAGGAGAGTGCCTTTCTGCAGCAGGTTCAGCAAGCCAGCAGCGAGCGGAAGCTGCTTCACAAGGCGCTGCAAAGCCCCATCGTTGCTGCAATGATGCGGGAGGAGAGCCCCATCTCCAGCGAGGATCTACCCGCAACACTGCTCTCTGCTACGACTGAAGAGGTAGAAACACTACTACCCATTCTTGAAGCGGTACAGCTGCAACAGCTTCAGCAGCAGATGGAGGAGATACTTCAGCGGGTAGAAGGGGCAGACGAACCGGTATCAGAGTCTGCGCTGGAGATCATGCAGAAAATAAGGGAAGCACACTGACCATTTTGGATAAATTCGATTGAGATGAGTGCACAACCGACCATTGAGGTGAGCCATCTGCTCCGCACCTTTGGAGAGATCAATGCAGTAAATGACCTCTCCTTTACGGTTCCGGCGGGCTCCATCACCGCACTACTCGGCGGCAACGGTGCCGGCAAGACCACCACAATGGCCATGTTACTGGGGCTGCTGACCCCGGATGGCGGGTCGATCGATATACTCGGTGTGGATATGCTCACTGACCGCTACCAGGCGTTGCCGATGATGAACTTCTCCTCACCCTACCTTGATCTGCCGGGGCGGCTGACGGTACTGGAAAATCTGCTGGTCTATGGGCGCCTCTACCATGTAACACCGCTGCGCGAACGGATTGACCAGCTGGCTGCTGAGCTTGATATTCTCCAGTTTCTGGATCGCCCCTACGGCAGCCTCTCGGCAGGACAAAAGACCCGTATTGCACTGGCTAAATCGCTATTGAACAAGCCCAAAGTACTGCTTCTGGACGAACCAACGGCCTCTCTTGACCCCGATACCGGAGACCGCATCCGCACCCATCTGGAGCGCTATGTCAAAGAGAGCGGAGCCACCGTACTGCTCGCTTCTCACAATATGCCCGAGGTAGAGCGACTCTGTGATCAGGTGCTGCTGATGCGTAGTGGGAAAATTATTGATCGTGGTACCCCGCAACAGTTAATCTCCAATTATGGACGAGAGACTCTGGAGCAGGTCTTTCTCGATATTGCACGCGGAAGAGACTCCGCATGATGAACGGTAACCCCCACTTCTCACCCCGTCGGGTCGGTGCAATGGTACTACGCTATGTCTATCTACTGCGCCGCTCCTGGCCGCGCCTGCTGGAACTGGTCTACTGGCCTGCGGTACAGATGATTCTCTGGGGGCTAATCTCACAATTTTTTGTACAACACAGTAGCTGGCTGGCACAAGCCAGTGGTGTACTGTTGGCTGCCGTGATGTTGTGGGATGTCCTGTTTCGTGGGCACCTTGGGGTCTCACTCCCCTTTATTGAGGAGATGTATGCCCGCAATCTTGGGCACCTCTTCGTCTCCCCACTCCGGGTCTCGGAACATATCACGGCGCTGCTGCTCATCAGCCTGATCCGAACCTGCATCGGACTTTTTTCCGCAGCCGCCCTCGCCATACTGCTCTACACCTTCAACCTTTTTGATATGGGTCTGCCGCTGCTGGTCTTCTTCTTCCAGCTTATTGTGATGGGTTGGGCCACCGGACTCGGGGTGGTTGCGCTGATTCTACGCTATGGACTGGGGGCAGAGAGCCTCGCCTGGGTACTGGTGTTCGCCCTCGCTCCCCTCTCTGCGGTCTACTACCC
>JABHIC010000329.1 GCA_018671205.1 Gammaproteobacteria bacterium | reverse complement strand
CGCCAGCTGCATCTCCGTCTCGCTGATGCTCACCTGCTTATCGAGGATCGCATTGACCCCCTGCTGCTGCATTGAAACGGTTGAAATACGCATAATCTTATCCTCTACTACTCCAAATCAACAATTAAATTAACCCTTACACTGCGCCCAACACAGCCTTGAACATCTCGTCTGCCATTGAGACCACACGGGCAGACGCCTGAAACATCTGCTGATATTTCATCAGGTTAGCTGCCTCTTCATCCAAGTTAACGGCAGAGAGGTTGTCTCGTGCATTCTGTGCATGTCTACGGATGGCATCCTGTGCGGTTCGATTAACCTCAGCATAGTGGGTCTGTACGCCCACCTCAGCCACCAGCTGACCATAACTATCCTGTATCGAAGAGGTCGCCAAACCATCACTGCCGGCTCCCAATAACTTCTCCGTCTGCAGGGCTGCCATATTCAGCGCGTTACTGTTATTACCCGGTTCATCGGGCTGATCCGCCGCCGCAATGGAGTTGATCTCTGAGGCGGTCAACTCCATACGAATATTGTCTGCCGCCTTACGGGTGGGCTGAAAAATGATCTCCTCCCCATCCGCCATATCCCCGCGATAAGTGTTCAACTGGAGCGTCAGTCCATCATGAACAACCCCTCCCCGAATACTGGTATCTCTCAGGCTCAATGCCTCATCACTACTGAGTACCCGCTGCTCCAGGGTGGTCTGGTTGGTGATGGTATATTGCGTATTATCAAAGGAGAGGCGATAGTCATCCGCAGTCAGGTTACCCACTGCACTGCGAACCATTCTGTAGTCCCCCTCTTCCAGCCCCGATGCAGTGATTGATCCCCCTGTTGCCATGCCCACGGTGATATCACTGTCTGAGCTCAGCTTGATTTGATCCGTTCCAGTCGATACCACTACCACCGATGCGGTTACCCCGGTTTGGGAGGTGTACTCATTGAGTCTGGCTACAATCGCGCTGACCGTCTCATCCTTGGTACTCTCTGCAGTAACATCGGTAATAGCAGTGCCATTGATCGTCAACCCGGTCAGGTCATCATTACTGTTGGAGGGGGTGACAACAACCTCACTATTATTCATCGCTATCGAGACGGTCAACTCTGAAAGCGTGGTGTTATCGGGCACGACATCCTGCAACTCCAGCGAGGTGATCCCATCCACACTTTTTATCTCGCCCATGTTAAAGAAATCTTTTCCTGTATCACTCGTCCCCCCCAGACCATACCCGGCACGATGCTCCGCATTCAGCGTGGCTGAAAGGGTGATCGCCATACGTCCCAGAGAGTTCTGCGCGGGGTTGAGGATCTCCTTGGTGAAATCGACAATCCCTCCGACACGCCCCCCCTTTACGGAGTCAGAAATATCCAGGTTATAACTGCCCTGTTTCAGGAACAGGCCGATGGAGCCCGACTCGCTATATTGTCTATCCCCCATAGTCAGCTCGTTATAGCTATTGCCAACAATCAGGGCCCGCCCCTTTCCAACATAGAAGTTGGACATACCGTCCTGTTCGATGGCAACCCCGCCAAAATATTCAGAGAGCTCTTTCATCAGCCCATCACGACGATCCAGCAGATCATTGGGCTGTGCTGCTGTGGGACTGTTGGATTCCGAGATTTTCGCGTTCAACTCCGCAACCGAGCGAGAGATTCCGTTAACCCGCTCAACAATTGTGCCCAGCTCCTGTTTGGTATGGTCACGTACATCCTGCATCTCACCGTGGATGGTATTGAAACGGCTGATCAGTGCCTCTGCCTCGCCATGCAGTACCTGACGTGAGGGGATGGATGCGGGGGCGCTCGAAAGGTCATGCAGCGCATTGAAAAATGAGCCCAATGCCGGGGTCATACCGACCTCAGGGTTGGCCACAATCTCATCAATGGTGGAGGCATACTCATAATAGCTGTCGTAGTGGCTACCACTGGAGATGGTACTGTTAAGGTTCTTGGTCAGAAACTGATCATACGAACGCTGAACATCATTCGGGTTAACACCATTTCCCAAGAAACCGACACTGGTCTTGATGGTATCCGACTGCTCCAGATCAATATTCTGCCGAGAGTAACCCTCAACCCCCATGTTGGAGATATTATTACTGGTTACTGAAAGCGCAGAACGATAGGCACTTAGTGCAGAGCTTCCTAATCCGATGAGTGATGTAGACATGCTTCATAAAAAGCATAAATCGTGCCAAAGTGAATAAGACGTCCAAATTGACCGTTTATGAGAAGTTATAAAGGGTATCAACCGATCCATCGGCAAGGATTGCCTGTCTGCGAACCGTATGGACTCCCCCTAAAAAAGAGGGCCGCTCTGAAACTACTTTTTTTGAGCCTTAACGCTCTCTGCCTTGGGGGGTTGTGCAGTTGTCGCGGGCTCTACCACAGCGGCGACCGGCGCCACCGGTTGAGGCAGCTCAATCGGCTTGAGGCAGTAATATCGCGCCAACGCCTGATCTGATCTCATGGGGCGTATTTTCCCCCGGGGGTCTCTTGTCTCTCCAGCCAGATAGCGCTTGGACTCCGCCGTATGGTAAAACGAACCGGCGGAGAGAATAATACCGTTGTGATAGGGGCCTGCCTGCTCGCCTAACAGCAGCTCATCTACGCTCGGAAGTTCCCCCAACTGAGAGCGACAGGCGAGCAGAGCCTGTCGGTGTGAGACCTCTGCCCCCTGATCGGCAGGGGCCGGTAATAGCCAGACGCTACCACTCAGTGGATTTTGATAGGCGGGATACTGGGTACCATAGAGCTCGTCAAAGAGTAGCTGTGCATGACGGGTAGCCACTTTATGGAGCTGGTCCGTCACCATAAAACTGATCGACTCTCCATCCTTTAGACGGATCAGAGTCAAGGTGGCCCGCAGCTGGTTGCCACTCATCATGGTGCTGGTCAGAAAACCGATGATCCCGGTAATATCCTCGCGTTCCCGTAGCGTGGCAACGGGACCCGCCGCAAGATCCAACTCATTCTTCAGCTCTGCGGGGGAGACCCCGTCAAAAGAGAAGCTCAGGCGAGGCTTTTTGATCTGATATTTCTGTACCAGCTGATCATAGTGTGCCACCAGATCCGTCGTATAACTTCGCCAGATCTGGTCTGTGGAACGCTCTTTATGGTGTTGATAGAGTTTATCGACCTGCTTCAGGTTGGTCTTCACCACTGCAGGGGCCAGCTCGCCAAGATGGAGCTGCCTGAATATCTTCCGATCCAGCTTGAACTCCTCCACATCGGAGGCGGAGATAAGCGGAATATTGGGCCATATCACCAGCGGCTGATCGCTCGCATCCAGCATCCCCGCCAGTGCAGTCGGCACCATCCACCAGAGCAGTCCAAACTGAACGATTAAGCGTCTCATATCTGTCTCACCCCATCGATCACTGCCCGCTCGTGCGCTGGCGCAGATGGCTAAGGGTATCTCCAACCGTGACTCCAGGGCTCTCCTCAACCCCGGCCTGCCGCATCACAGAGCCGACCATCTGATCGGTCAACCCCAAACCACCGATGGAGGCAATCTGTTTGGAAAACTCGGAATCCTGCAGCTCCTCAAAAGTTTTTGTGGCGGAGCTGGAGAAGAGATCGGTCTCACCCACGGTAGAGCGCATTGATTTGAGCATCATCTGCACAAACAGGGCCTCAAACTGCTTGGTCGCCTCTTTTAGTGCCGCATTCTCATCCCGGTTGGCCAGATGCCGAATATCATCGGTTGAACTCACCTGCCCCTGCAGGTTTGCCGTTGTCGCCGTATTAATAGTTGAATTGATCATTTTACAGTACCACCAGTTGTGCCTTGAGTGCGCCCGCCCGCTTGAGCGCCTCCAGTATAGCCACCAGATCTCCCGGAGCTGCCCCCACCGCGTTCACCGCATCGACCAGCTGATCCAGAGAGACCCCTCCCTTAAAGAGGAACATGGGGTTATTCTCCTCCTCAGCAGAGTTCTCTGAGTCGGCCTGCTCCAGTGTCTCACCCCCCGCCAGGCGGTTGGGCTGATCAACCTGCTCTCCCTCCTTGATGGTGACCACCAGTGAGCCGTGGGTCACCGCAGCCGGGCTCACCCGGACACTGTTATTGATCACCACCGTACCGGTTCTTGAGTTGATAATCACCTTGGCCGCTGCGGCTGCCGGCTCAATCTCCAGGTTCTCTAACAGGGAGAGAAAACTCACATGGTGGCGTGGATCTTTGGGCGCCATCACCTCAACAGAGACCGAATCTACCGCCTCTGCCGTCCCCTTGCCATAGAGCTCATCAATGGCCTCCACCATCCGTTTCACCGTGGTGAAGTCATTCTGGTGCAAATTAAAGGTCATTCTTCCCTTGCGCACAAAAGAGGCCAGCACCTCCCGCTCCACCATCGCCCCTTCGGGGACACGCCCCACGGTCAGGGTATTCACCTGCACCTTGGAACCATCCTGACCATTGACCCCAAAACCACTCACCACCAGACTCCCTTGGGCAATCGCATAAATCTCACTATCGGCACCCATAAGCTGGGTCATCAGCAGGGTTCCCCCGACCAGGCTGGAGGCATCCCCCAGCGTAGAGACGGTCACATCCAGCTTCTGCCCCTGTTTGGCGAAGGGAGGAAGCTCGGCACTGATCATCACTGCGGCCACATGGCCGGTCTCAACATCGACTCCGGGAGGGGTCTGGATACCAAACCGACTCAACATACTGGAGAGGCTCTGTCCCGCAAATTTGGAGTTACTATCCCCGGTGTTGTTCAGCCCCACCACCAGACCATAACCAATCAGCGGATTGTCCCGAACCCCGGTCACCGAGGTAAGATCCTTAATCCGCTCCGCCTGCGCCTGGGAAGAGAAAATCCAGAGGGTTGCCAGAGTGATAATAGCGATAAAAATAATCACTCGCCCCACCCCTCTCTTCTTCCCACCTTGGTTCGGTTGATCGATATAATATTTCATTATGTTGCCCTCTCGTTTACGCGTCTAGAATGGCCATAGCACACTCATCATAATCTGACCCAGCAGCCCCTGTGCGTTGGCATCCGCCACCACCCCACCATTTCCTACATAGACAATCTGTGCATCGGCAATCTGGGTAGAGAGTATCGTATTCTCCGCCGTAATATCCGCCACACGAACGATGCCAGAGACCCGAATCAGCTCATCTCCCTGGTTAATCGTCACCTGTTTTTCACCGCGCACCCGCAGATGCCCATTGGAGTAGACCTCAACCACCGTCACAGTAATATCACCCGTCAACTCATTACTCTGCTCTGCAGAGCCATCCCCCTTGAACTCTTTGCTACTGGATAGGTCGGTGGCACTAAACGCATTGACAATATTACTGGCCGACAGCCCCGGAATAGTCGGCAGGGTTGCCGAGTCCTCTTTTTTTCCATTACTCTTGGCGGCCTTCTTTGCACTCATCTTCTCCAGCAGTTTGACCGTAATAATATCGCCTACCTTACGCGCCTGATCATTGGTAAAGAGAGACTCTTGCTGGCTCGCCTGGTAGATGGAGCCATTGGTCACAACCTTCTTCGGCTCCGCGGGGGGCACTACCGGTTCCCAGCTGGCACGATGGCGTTCCGGGTTGGTTACACAACCCACCAGCTGCAACCCCATCAGCAACAGACCCACCCACTTCATGCTTCTCATCATCACTCTTTTACCTCTATCCATCCACTCTACGAAATTAGGTGCGCTGAATTAACGCGCTCATCATCTCATCGGTCTTTGACATCACCTTTGCGCCCATCTCATAGCTGCGCTGGGCCTCAATCATATTCACCATCTCATCGATCACGGTGACATTGGAGACCTCCAGCACGCTCTGTCGGATAGAGCCAAAACCGGCATCGGGTCGACCGGCATAATAGGTG
>JABHIC010000328.1 GCA_018671205.1 Gammaproteobacteria bacterium | reverse complement strand
TTGATTAAACTCAAGATTGTCTGTCTCGCAGTGAACAGCACTCGTAGCGACAAGGCTCTTGAAATCCAACAGCAGGTCGTTAATGTCGCGTGAAATGTCATCGGTGCTAGTGATTAGGCCGAAGGCCAGTTCAGAAGCAAAACCAAATGAATCCTCGATGTGCATGGAAATACTGTGCGCCATTGAGCTGGTAAAAGGCACGCTGGAGCGAAGTGGGTAACTGGGGCGCTTGATGTAAGAGAAGTCAGAGGAGAAGCCAATGGAGTCAAATCCCATCGGAGCACGCATCACCCCGACATCATTTGCAAAAGTGAACTTGTCGAACAGCTCTTGAGTGGTGACCTCAATGAACCCATAACGCCCCGGAGCCCAGATCGCTGCATGATCAGCCATCACGAAACTTGAGGAGCAGCTGCGGCCTACTGACAGCCCCGCATGGTCAGAGATCAATAACTCGTCAAAAACATCCAACCCGCTTTTCCGGGTAATGGTGACCTTGTGCTGGAACCCCAACCGATCACCGAAGTGAGTCAAAAAACGGGCGTTGGCAGACTCGGAGAAGCCGAGGCGAGAAAACCTCTCTGCCTGATCCGCGCTGTCCCCCGCAGCAGTAATCGCCACCGTTGAGGGAAAGCGTAACATCTCGGTTTTGGGGCTACTGTGCAAGAGCGATGCGGAATCACTGAGAGACAGAGACTCCTCAAATTCAATCGCCGTGGTCTTGAGAAAAGCCACCAGGTGGGAGAAGCGAACCGGGTCATTGAATCTGGATTGTATCGCGGTTGTGTGCCGTTCGTTGAGGCTTAGATTGGAGGCGGGCGGTAACCCATCCCCCGTCCCAGAAACCGCCACATCAGCAGGGAGAAGCAGCTCTTCCGCGAAATGGTAGCCCTTTAACCGTATCGATTGGGAGCCAAGATCAAAACCAAAGCCAAACTCATCGTTGATCTCAAGGAGGCGTAACCAATGGCTCTGGATCCTGGAGTGGAAGCCAAACTGATGCGCCATGTGCACCGAACCCACGGCTTCGCTCTGGTCTTGGAACTGGATAGAGTCGTACCCCTCCCCCCCTACATCTACGCTTGTGTGCAGAGCGGCATGATCTATCATCCGGGGAGTGTCGGACAGCCCCGTATTGACGACAAACTCACTGCCATGAGCAAAACCGAAATCCAGATCAAGCGGTGCAGGGATGACATACATGGGGTTCAGCAGATGGTCGAACCCCATAGTGACCGACACCCCCTTCTCCCCCACCATCGACAGTGTACGATCAAATCCAAACTGCGAAGAGGTGGACGCATGGAAGCTGAGAGCTGCAGCATCAGAAACCTGAACCTTAGAGCTTTTTACAGTGGAGCCGAATACCGCAGAGTCATCATCGAACAGGACGGGCTGATCCAGGGAGGGCAGATGCACCCGCATCGGATTAACCACCGAGGGTAGGCTGCAGGGGTCATCGATCCCCTTCCCCCCCACAAAAACGGCACCATCACTGAGCAGCAATTCCGAGAATTTCTCGGACTTCGGCATCACGGAGTAATGGTCATCCAGGAGGATGGTCTCGAAACGGGGGATCTCGACCTGCACCGCACACTGATCAGGAACAGGTGCGAAATCGAAATGGAGGCGCTGCATCCTGCGCCGAATAATCAACTCCTCCTGCAACAACACGACTTCATTGGCTGGCTTGTTGAATTCAGCGGTATACCCATCATCCACCTGTATGCCGCCACTAAATGAGGTGGTGAACTGGAAATTATGATCATCACTCAACGACATGGTGGTTGAGTGCTGTCTCTCCATAAAAACTGACCGATCGTTATCGAGCAGAATTGGATCGACAAAATAGATCACCCCCTGCACATAACATAGCTCGGAGAGGGGCACGGTATCCTCGTGCTTAGTGGATATCTCAGAGATGCGCTCATGCTCAACATTCAGTTCGGATTGAACCCCACTCATCTCAAACTCAACAGACGGAGGGGTATCCAGCGTAATCAGTGTCTCTATCCCCTTGCTCACCTCGTTCATCTGCTGATTAGCCAGCAAAAACAGGGGGTCAACGAAAGCGCGTGGAACCAGGTAGTGCGCATCCACCTCGGCACCAAACGCAAGCAGAGTGGAAGCTGAGGCTCCGGTCATTGTTGTGGCGTAATCCTGCACAGCAATAGATGAGGAGTAGAGCGTGGACAGAGATACCCCTGCGGCATCCGACAGAGATACCTCCGTTTTATGCCCCTTTTCCCCCCTGAAATGGTGGCCATCATTGAGATCAATCAATTGATCGTGGCGGGCTGAGGTGGATAAGAGGATGTCGTCTCCGATACTTACCCGGTCACGCTTCAGCAGCTGCGCCTGTTGATTGGAGCGATCCTTCAACGATATGTGGTCTGAGTATACGGGAGCAACAGAGGTTACCACCCGGTCGCTGACCGGAGCCACGGAAGAGAAGCTCTTGGCAAGAGCGACCGCCGCCGCATCACGCATCGCTACCAGGGAGGTGCGGATGGAATGGATTGCCCTAGTGGTCTCCTCCATCGTGAGCACCCCGTCAGCAACCCCTTTTCCGGCAGAGAACAGAGCAAAATCACCGACAGAGACCAGATCACTGCGCTCAACAGAGACCTGACAACTGGATTGGTCATGAACTGATAACTGCTCAATAAACGGCTTGTTAGTGGCTACACCAGCAAGATCCGCTACGGAAACCGCCCCGGTGAACGGCAGGTACTTCATGGAGATGGCTTCCAGCATACTAGCCAGAGAGAGTGAGGAGGCTGCCGCCGCGCTGGTGAGTGTGTTGATCTCTGAGACGATCCCAACATAATCGGAGACCGCATGAGCCAGTGCGCAGCTGACGGAATCCTCGATCGGGAGATTTTTATTGATGAAACGTGCCAGCTTGCTCTGTATCTCGTCCAGGAGATCAGCCTTGATCACCAGTGTGTCATCTTGCACCAGATCAAAGAGACTGACCATCTCATCACGAAACTGGATTAGATCCTCTGGACTTCCCTGAGAGCGGGCGTAGTCGTTGAGATTCCAGAGTGCAGCAACCACATTCAGGTTGGCAGCATCCGCGTAGCCGGAAAGCTGCTGGAGCTTCTCGGCGGTGATGTTGATGTGGTTTAGGTCGCTATCATCCGGGAATGGCATCAGAACAGTGGCTCAATTTCAAAGGGAATTTCCACCTTTGATGTCCATTTTAAGGTACGCGAGCGGTCAGTCTCGGGGTCTATTTCTTTGTAATAGAGCCGGACTTTCCCGACAAAACTACCCTCAAACATCAGATCCGTGTCACCCCACAGCACGGATATCTCTCCGTGTGCACTATTCTCAATATGACAGGGGATCTCGATAGGATCCTGAAAGGCTTGGGTGGGCTTAAAGAGTAGAACCACATGATCCACACGGCGCAGATCGATCCTGCTCCATGTGTCCGGGTCGTTCGGATTGATTGTCTTGCCAGAAGCCGGGTGCGCAGAATCGTACACGACCAAACGTATCGGAGGCAGGGTATCGCCTTGGGTCAAGTGGATGACGGGCTGTCTATACGCCATAACTGCCTCCGATAGTTTTAGTTGCTACATCAATTAAGCGGGAGGCTCTGCTGGAGCCTCTGCTGGAGCCTCATAACCCACAGTCACATCATCCGTTCCACTCTGATCGGCTTGCATTGCGGGGACTACATAAGTCAGTTTCACGGTAGGCGAATAGGAAATCGATACCGCTAACTTGACCGGAGTCGTGGAACCATCAACAGGCTGAGGCACATAGTGTCGACCATACGACTTGACCAGCAGATCAAAACCATCAAGCCCCTTGTTCTCAATGAACACCTGGGATTGCTGGTTGTTGATCACATTGGCTGTGACCACGTAGTCGTCGGCACTTTCAAAGGTCGGATTGCCCTCCAGCGGGAGGTTGTAGTTGTAACGACCCGTTGCCGCATTCATCTCTACCTCTTTCTGGTAGATTCTGGTCAAATTGTTGACCTTATCGATCACGCCATCAATCGCCTGTAGCGCGGAAAGATCAGTCCCCCGCAGGGTGTCAATCATCTCGCCAATATGGGCAATTCTGGCAGCAGCATCCGCATCCGTGTCATAGACATCATTCAGTGCGGATATCTTGGTTTGCGCATCCGCAACACCCTCGGCAACCCGGTTGATATTCTGCAACAGGGTGCCAGCTATGCGGTTTATCTCACTGGCAATGCCATCATTTTGCGCAATCTCGGACTGCTTGAGCGAGGCAAAAGAGTCATTCAAGCTGGTTTTGAAATCACCTAACTTGGTATTGATGTCCGATACCTGCGCGGTCATGTCGGAGTTAACCGTACCTACCGCAGAGGTGACCGACTGAGCCAGAGCCGTTAACTTGGTGTTGATGCTCTCTTTGAGCGACTCGGTAGGTTTGTTGAGTGAGACATTGTTGATCTCATCAATCGTGGACAGCGGGGTATAGGAGACCGAGCCCGCATTAACGCCAGGCACGGTGATCTTGTTCTCAACCGCGCTGAGTCCTACATCGATATCTGCCGGAACCTCGACCGAGGAGGCATCCATAGCCGCCGGGCTGGTTATATTGATAGTGTGCGCAGCATCCAGTTCAGCCTGGGTCGCCGGATCACCAAGAGGAGTGGGGTCGGAAACCGTTGTATCGATGTCCGTGGTTCCATCTAGTGCCATTTTCTATCCTTTATCTAATTATTGTGGCTACCTTTGCAGCCACCGGAGGTGTGTTGAAGCCGTGGCATCAACAGCGAATTTATAAAAAGGGCGATAGCGAATAACTATCGCCCTTTCATGTAAGGGGTTAACCCATAGTGTCACCACCAATGTTGTCGTCCCCTATTGCACTACCATTCCCGCTGCCAGAGTCAAACTGACACCTGTGAGGCTGCACGCGGTGCGTGTGCCACAGTTACCGCAACGGTAACAGGAGTAGTAGCCCCATCATGAGGCTGCGGTACAAAGTGAACGCCCTGTGAACGCAGGATGATCTGGAATCCAGCAGCACTCTTGTTGGTGATATAACCACCAACCTGAGCGTTACCGATGATTTCCATTGCAACGGTGTAATCAGCCACGGTGTCAAATGCACCAATACCCTGAGCATCGAAGTTGAAATCAAAGACTCCGGTACCGGCAGAAACCGTGACTTCCTGCTTCTGAATACGGATCAGGCTATCCAGCTCCACAGTGGTGTTACCCAACAGACCAGCAATATCCAGATCGGAGGCATTCATGGTCTCCAGCTGGGCGTTGATGGTTGCAACCTTGCCAGCAATATCAGCATCCGTACCATAGACGCTGTCCAGTGCGACAATCTTGCCATCAACAGACTCAATAGCTGTCTGCAACGAAGTCAGGTTACCCGCGACTGTTGACAGGCGAGCATTAACCGCAGTGGAGATATCACTGTTCTGAGACACGTTCGCAGTGCGAATGTCATTCATTGCAGCATTGACCGCAGAACGCAACAGCTCGATCTTGTTGTTGAACTCAGTAACCTGAGCCGCAGCATCAGAACCACCATCAGCAACAACACCATTGATGACACCAGCCCATGTGGTGAGCTGCTCATTGATGCTATCAGCCAGGGATGTGGCATTACGGTTCAGAACCTCATCACTTACCGTGTCAGAAGTAGTAATGGAGCTGAAAGAGACCGCAGCAGGAGCAGGTACAGCCTGTGGAGTGCTCTTGTTTTCAGCGGTAACCGCATCAACATCAGCAGGAGCGGGGGCAGATAGTGCAGCACCATCCATGTTTGCAACTGCGTCGAGACTGATCGCAACCGCAGTTTCTAGTGCAACTTGTGTAGTTTCCATCTATAACTCTCCTCAAAATTGGAGTAAAAAAATATACCCATACGGGCATTACGTTTTCGGCAATATGCCATTTGGGGTTGGCAGGTGGAGTCGGGATATCCAACCCCACTTGTCAAACCCAACACCACCCACCATAACTACTTACCGACCCGATGCTTGGGTAGCCACTACTGAGAGCACCGAGGTCAAGGCGTCTACTTTTTGATTCAGATAAAACGCCTGTTTATTTAGTGATTCTTTATTAATTAAGTCCTCTTCTGTACGCACCGGCACATCAGAGACCAACACATCCGAGTGATGTTTTAGCTGTTCACCCATCAGCTGGAAAACCGCCTCCATGCGAGAGGTTGCAGCCGCGACCGCCTCATCACGCAGGGCATAGAGAGAGGCACTAACCAGACGAATCGAGACACGGGATCCCTGTGAATGGGCGATTGGGGTGGTTCCATCCACGCCCCGCTCGATGGTGAATACCCCATTAACAAAAGAGTTCGCTCGGACAATCTCAGCCGTCTTCTTGCGCCCCCGAGGGACAATGGAGAGGTAGCAGAAATGCTCTCCAGAAAGGTCAGGAAATTTGTCCCATCCCCCCGAAGAGAGATCCAGCTCCACATCATTGGCACCGATGTCATACATCAGATAGCCATAGGCATCATTGGAAAAACGTACACTCACGACTACTCTCCAACCCCGAAGTTACCGATCCGGTCGTTACCGACCAGGCTGGTTGAATTCTCTGGAACCCCGCTAATAACTCTGGCCTTCACAACGTAACGAATCACTAGAGGTTTCACACTGTACCTACTCTTTTTACTGAATTTCTTTTTGCTTATGCTCATGATCTTCCATTCGCACGGACACGAAACTGGAGCAGATTCTCCATCCTCTTGGAGCCTCCATCCGCATAAAGAACCTCCACTTCGCCGATGTAATTACCCGGCTTCGTCCAGATCGACCCCCAGAAATCATTTACCACTGTTCCGTTCTTGGGGTCACCGCTAATCGTGCAATCCACATGAGCGGTCTCATTCCCCCGCTGGAAAATGTACAGGGTGACAATATCTACACCGTGGAGATCAATGGGAGCGTCTATCTCGCAATCTTTACTGCAGCGGTACTCCATCAACTGGAGTTCCAGGGGGAAGCGTGTATCCCCCTGGACAACTGCAATAATTGATTGTTCTTGTGAGATAGACACTCACGCCCCCCCTACTTTACAGCTGCACCAGCCGGTGGCTTCGGATCAGCCGGTGGTTTTGCACCAGCCGGTGGCTTGGGATCGGCTCCCTTTGGCTTTGCAACAGAGGCTTTGTACCCCTCTACCTCACAAAACGCGGCGACCTGCTCATCAGACAATTCTTCAGCAGAAATCATCGTGTCCCCCTTATGGGGAACGAATTCAACACCATTAATGTTGGTGCTGGCATTGGGTAACGCACAAATTACTCGTGACATTTTTATAATCCTCAGAAAAAGAATCCCCCCCCCCACCCAGCAAGGGGTGGAGGAGACTCACAATGATTTAACCAAATGGTTTCCAGCCACTCGCGGTAGGCAGGATGTTCTTGATCACCATGTGATGACGGCGCTTGGCTAGACGGAGATAACCAAACAGCAACTGAGCCCAAGGGATAGTCGCCTGATTAACCGCAGCCAGAGGGAACTTCATCATCGGCAACAACTGACGCCATGTGATTGAATGATCACCCGCAGTCAGGTTGAACATGAACGCCGTACTCGTGCCAGGAATCTCACGGTTGAGATCAGTGACTACGGTAGTGTCGCCATTGCGAGGAACACGCGCCATCTCGCGCACATCATTGGTGGCATTAGTGCCGTTTTTGCGTGAACGGTAGATGACATAGCCGGTCTCTTTTCCAGATACAGACTTATTGACGGTGATTACGACCTTCTTCCCCGCAGCAACCAACACCTGAGCACTTCCCAGACCAATCGATTGACCCTCGGCATTCACGCCGGTCACGAAGTAGTAGTAGTTACCCGAGTGAACCGCGCCAAACTTGGACTCGGTATCGCTGTTGGTGGAATCCACGGTGATCTGAGACGGGGTGAAGTTGTTTTCAGCCGCCAGTATAGGATAGGTCAGCTCAAAAGGAACCTTCATATCCTCGCCACGGATGAACACATCACGCTTGATTGCGATATCGCCCTGTGCAGTCACAATGCCACGAATCGGGGTGCCACGCTTGGACTCCTGACCGTTAGGCAGTGGTACGCGGTAGGCTGGGTCGAGACCCACATCAAGATCAGCACCGACACCGGGACTCATATAGAGATCAGTGGGAGTACCGAAGTTTCCGAATCCGGAGACCACCGCAGCTGCCTGAACAATTGCGTTGATGGAGCTGAGGCTCTGAGCCTCAGCGTCAATGATATGATCATTAGAACCCAGGGACTCAATCTGAGTACGCACTCCATCAAACTCTGTAGGGACGACTCTGGAGTCTCCCTCGAAGCAGAGGAACTCGGCATCAGTTAGCAGCTGCTTGGTGCCGTTGACCTGCTCTACCGCCTCAGCCTCAGCGATTGCTCCCTGAAGAGTCTGCACCAGAGATACCTGGCGCTTCGCCATCAGGAACTTAACGAACCCGACCCGGCGTGCAAACTCACCAGTAGCCTCTCGGATGATCCCCAACTCAGTGTTGGTTGATCCACCCATGAAACCGCCGATACCATCCTGCTCTGTCCACTCGTCAACCGTGGCTCCAGCATTCTCTTTAGGCAATGCGTTAAATAGAGCGAAATGCTGATTCTCCTGCACAACTGCCATCAGTGTTTTGTCCAGCGACTGAATGCGTAATGCACCACCGCCTTCTAGCGTGGCTGCATCTGAGCCATATCCCGCTGTAAGTGCCTTCTGAAGTTCCTGCAATCCGGTCATGGAAACACTACCAGAAACGGAAGATCCCCCCATCGCACCACCAGCCATTTGATTTACTAAATCCATCTTTATTTCTCCTGTTCGTTCAGACTGGCGCTATTTGAGATTCGCCATGATGTGAGCGGGAATCTCCCGACCACTGTTAAGACAACCCTCAATTTCCGCAACGTGTCTGGCGAAAATCTTCCCCTCTGACATGGCGTTCTCAGCTTTTGCCATGATGTCCACACCAGCACCGTTCAAATCGCTATCGACAGACTCACTTTTGGTGAGGTTTTCCTGTGTAGTAACGATGGTGCGCCGACCCGTGCCGCTCTTAGAGATCTTGTCGAGACGCTTGCTCATCGTATTGATGAGACCGTCTTGAGCCTTGAGGCGACCATCCTGAGCCTTTAGCATGTCAACGATCAGATTCATGGATTTCACCAGACTCTCATCAGCGCCATTCTCTTGCTCCAGCGATTCAATCCGCATAGACATAGACTTAAGAAGCTCTGTGGCATCTATGGCAGTAACCTCTTCGCCATTTTCATCCATCATTGATGTGGATTTACCAAACTCCTCACCATCCTCCTCCTCATCATCGTCCTCCTCCCCTTCCTCTTCCCCCGCATCTGCATCGACATCATCATCACCAGAGGAACCCTCTCCCCCTTCGGTGGCTTTTTTATCATCATCAGAATGGTCGTAATCGCCCGCATCCACCCCCGCCTCCTCAGCAGCCGCAGCAACATCGGCATCGCTTGACTGAGATTTGGCTAGTGTCTCCAGGTCGTTGGCTAAATCATCAAAATCACTCATGTTGAGCTTTCCTCTTGGTAGAGAGATCACTAAAGAATCTCGTAACAAATTGAGTCGCCAACTCGGACGACAATCCAAAATGACGAATAGCAAAAGCAACTAGGCTGTTTGGCATTCGACTATCAGGAATGTTGTTGTCACGACCTCTCAGAAGCCCCGCCATTTTTTCTCTAAAATCAAAATAATTGATCGGAGAACCGTGCAGAGACTCCGTGCGGAGTGCTGCACCACCTGTCAGGGACGCGGAATCTGTTCCATACCCTGCTGTGAGGGCTTTTCCCATGCTATTGGCATACACCAGAGCACCAAGAGACTTGGAAAAGACTCCAAGGTTGTCAGTGGATACCGGATCGAGATGAATATTGACGGGAGTACGGGAGAGCCCAATATTTGTCCAGCGCACTCGGTCAACGAGTGTGACGGGCTCCCCGGTCTCTGGATCCGTCGAAATCGACTTGGAAAGTACCGAGCCCCCCACCGATGGGTACCAGCGAGCAGGAGGGTTTAGCGATGTAACCGACTCCCAGACCATGTTGGCATTCGCAGCCAATTGACCATCACCTTGGTAGATTTCAGCCTTAACGAAGGTTTTGTCACCAGAGCAGTGTGCCTCCAGCGGTCTCCCCACCTCATAGTTATATGGGTCAGAAATACCCATCTTGCGACCGATAATCGTTATGTGATCTAGGTCAATATTTCCGAATTTAAGGAAGTGATCGGCAGACTCAGAGAGCGCCTTTGCCAGCACCTTCTCACCCTGAATATCCGTACCCTCATTAGAAGCCTCAAAGTAGATGATGCGCTTGCTGCCCTCCTGGGCGGGCTGGGCTTTCAGGAGGCACTCAGTACCAATGCAAATGAAGTTGTCATCCATGCGCAGAAGCATGGTGTCACGACCTATTAAAATTTTAGGCTGGTCAGAATTTATGTGGCATCATGAGGATCATGAAAGAAGATCTTATTGGAAAACGATACGGTGAATTAATTGTTCTCGAGCAATCAGACAAAAAAGGAAATGGGGTTCATTACGCTGGATCGAGGAAAATGGCTTTTCAAACTTCCTAAATGACATGGGAGAAAGGTCAAAGGATACTACGCTCGATAGAGTCGATGTGAATGGAAACTATGAACCAGACAACTGTAGATGGGCCGACATCAAGACACAGCACAGAAACACAAGAGTGAATCATATGATTGATTTTGAAGGAGAACAAGTTACTATTGCGGAAGCAGCTGAGAAAACAAATATGCACCCAGAGACACTACGTCATAGAAAACGTAGAGGATGGAGTGATGACGAGTCTATCAATATTCCTGTAAAGAAAAGTAACAATCGAACCAAGTGCGATATCTGTCCAGGTATTTATGAAATGGACAGTTGGAATCGGAATACGCGGATTTTCACGATGAATGACTTCCCAGAAATCAGAGCGGGACTCAACCCACCGATCTAATGTTCGGCGTTTGTCTTCGACCTCTCCATGCCAATCGTCCAGTGCATTTCGATAATGACCAACAAGGCCCTCTGGTGAGCCAGCACCATCATTGCCGCTCGACGCCCGCTTTTCGGCCAGCATCAGGTTATAAAGTAAAGCCGCCCCGAGCATAATCAGCGAGAAGAGTTCTGCATGGTGCAGCTGCGCCTTCACATGGCTTGCGCATTCACCAACTTGTGGATGGTGCCAGGGAAAGCTGACCGCATCCCACCACTCACCCTGGTCGACCAGAAATGCGATCAGGGTACCTGGAACATTTGTCATTATCTGCTGGTGCAGATACTCAGCCTCCTCTTCTCGCAGTTGAAGCGAGGCTCCTTCAGGAAATCCATCCGGCGCTGCCGGCAGACCC
>JABHIC010000327.1 GCA_018671205.1 Gammaproteobacteria bacterium | reverse complement strand
TTTTTTACACTCAATACGCAGATCGTGTACCTCCTCATCCGGCGTTGATGCGTCTATGCGGCTGCCCAACTTTCCCACCTTGTGAAATTTTTTGGAGAACTCTCTTCTGGCAACCGTGATGACCGCCTGTTCCGCCTTATCCCCCACACCGAGCACCTCACCCTCCCCCGCCAGGCTTAACTGTAGTTTTTCGATGGCATTACGGTACTCGGTTGAGCGCAACCAGCGTCGTACTCGACTCAGCTCCCGTTTGCGCGCTGCAACCAGCGAGGTAAAAAGCTCATCAACCCCGTCAGACAGGGCCGCAGGGACCATTTCCCGATAATTTTCCTGCTCCAGCAGATAGACATCAAGATCTCGCAGATGGTTGGTTCTCTTTGCGATCGCTGCAAACTCCCGCTTCAGCCAGCGAGTCTGTTCACTGGAGAAGATATTACGCACCAGACTGAGAATGGAGCGTATCTTGCGCAGAGAGACCCGGTAGTCATGCAGAAACTCGATATCAATATCTTCGATAATGCCCGCTTCATTCACTCTGGCGATATCCAGCAGTGTACGAATATAGTGCAGTACCATATCACGTACCGGGTCATCGGCCTCAATCGGGATAGAGGGCTTTGCATGGTAGGCAGAAGGTTCTATACCAGACTCTACGAGATACTTCTCCAGCCATTGATCCGAGCAGGGGGGCAGCCCCATCTGCTGAATCTTTTTTTGCAGCTTTTTCAGCTCATGATCATAGCCACGTAGCGGAAGAATACGGACGAACTGCCGACTCGATTCAGGCACATCATCCGTTGCCCGGTTCCGCAGCGTAATCAACTCTAACCATGCGACACTCTTCAGATCTTCATTCTTGACCGCATAACGGATCTTTTCCAGATTGAAAGAGTGGACTTCAAGCAGTGCACGCAGTTTGCAGGCACTTTTAATCTGCTCTTGAAAAGGGTTGCCCTCCTGGGTAGCGAACTCCCACCAAAAACGGGCCTTCTTGCGCCCCTCCTGCGCCATCGTTAGCGGTAGACCGGAGAGGAAATCGGCTCTCTTCCACAACTCATAGCCGCGATGGCCCGAGATGCTGTTATAGAGGAGCATATCCCCCTGCTTCCATATCCCCCCCTCAAAGGTATCCAGCAGTTGATACTGGTTACGTACTCGCTGCTCCAGTTGCAGGGTGAATGGGTTGACAATATCTGCCCAAACCGATGACTCGAGAGAGGACTCCTCGACCCTCCATGTCCTTTCATACTCCATATTTGCTATGACTCCAGATTGCAGAACCCATGACCATTTTGTACAGGTCTGCAGACTTAAATTTACCGTTATTGGAACTCTAATTAAAGGCTAATTGTAACGATTCAGCGGGGGGATAGATAGGGATGTTTTGCTGACAGAATGAACTCCACTCTGCTTAAAAGTGGGGAAAATCACCGCTACACTCCTTATTAAATCACGGATTATTTTGTCACTCCATGCAGAGACAAAAAGCCACCACTTGAAGCTGAGGTAAAAACCCTCCATACTTCATTACATTGAAAAACTTTAGCGTCATCAGAAACCGGAGCCTCTGAACCTTCCGTTAATATCATCTATTCCACTACCCAAAAATCTTACTCATTAATTTAAGAGTTGAAAAGCGCATGAATAAAAAAAACCCAGGCAAAACGCTTTCCCCCATTCTGGTGGCCATCGACTTCTCCGACCACTCCAGCAAGGCACTCGTGTTTGCCGCAGAGTTGTGCTCTGCGCTGAAACGGCCACTACAGATTCTCCATGTCGTCCATGATCCCGGGGGTTCTCCGGGCTACTACTCCCAGAAAAAGGCAAAGAAACAGCTCCAGCACATGGAGGAGCGGGCCGAAGAGATGTTCCATGATTTCATCAAAAAAGTGGCTCAGGATAACCCCACGATTGACTCCCTGAAAAAACCTACTCTGATTCTGGTGAGTGGCATACCCGTGACCCGTATCCTAGAGATTGAGAAGAAACTGGAGCCCTATATGGTGATCATGGGCAGTCAGGGACACACCGGCCTTGCTCATCTAATGCTGGGTTCAAAGGCCGAACAGGTCGTCCACCTCTCAAAGTACCCCGTCACCATCATCAAATAGAACCATTGCGCCAGGAATCCTCTTCCATGAACCTTTTCTCTCTAAATCGCCCTCCCCAAGCGACTCTGCTCACAGACCGCTCCAGACATATCCCGGCTATTTCACTCCTGCTGTTACTGATCACCTCTTTCTTGATGTTCAACAGCTATGCCGGGGGTGGGGGGGGGAGCAGCAGTGATGTTGCAGGGGAGATGGATTGGTGGAACATGACGATGAAGCTCCTCGGTGGTCTCGCCCTCTTCCTGTTTGGAATGGAGCA
>JABHIC010000326.1 GCA_018671205.1 Gammaproteobacteria bacterium | reverse complement strand
CTCTTTCTGGCTTCAGCCGTCCCTCATGCAGAACATAACGGACTTTCCCCACGGTAACCAGACCATTCTCGGCACCCTGCAGCAGGTTCATGCAGCCACCCTTCCCGCTCTGTTGATAGGCCCGGATGAATAGCGCAAAAAATGAATCCCCCGATGGAGCTACTGTACTACTTTTTCCGACCCACTCGGCCAACCCTTTAATCGATGAAAACCCACCCAACAGCTCCAGAGAGTCGATCTCCCCCCCAAGCCGCTGCTCAGAGAAGAAGCTTACTGTATCTCTCAGCTCCTCCATCAGTTTCTGTAATGGTGGTGCCAACCCCTGTTCAACCATTCCCGCCGCTACCCCCCTCTGCTCATCCCTGGAGGAGGGGATCGAGCTGATATGGTCTCTCTGTCTCAGTGCATCCAGTGCCTCATGCGGGGAGACTGACATCTTCTCCGCCAGCGTGCGGGCCAGCGTCACAACCCCCACCGGGAGAGTTCGTGAGACCACCACCCCTTTGTTACGGTTGACTAGAAAACAGAGGGTACTTTCGGCGCCCATCAGCAGCGCGCCGTAGTTCTCTCTCTTCTGCAACAGTGCCTGCCCAATAAGTACCGCTGAGACAGGGACCAGCTGGGTGATTTTTGTTGCCTGTTGGTCCAATAGTGCCAGATATCTGCGTAGCCGGGTGGCATCGCCAAAACTATAGACGCCCCAGCTCTCTCCATTGGCATCAGAGCCAAACGCTCTGAACCCATAGCAGACCTCCGCGCTATTGATCTGCTGTCTACCGATCTGGCGTAACACCCCCGCTGTTGCCCCACGAAAGATCTTGGCCTTGTCTTCAATAACCACCTCTTTCCCGCTCTCAAGCAGCAGCACAATCTCTCCCACCTGCTTCCACTCCCCGCTCTTGTGCCCCTCCAGGACTAGCTGAACCATCCGCGAGATCTCATCACCGGGGGCCACATCAACGGGGGGGAGTCCAGCAGACTCCCGCTGCCAAACCATCTCTCCCCGCTGATCCAGTAACTGGCTCCACCAGCCAAGAGAGGAGATATAGAGGAGCAGGGTCCCCCCCTCTCTTTCGCCTGACGATGACTCCTCTCTCTTTGATAGCCCAAACATAGTGGTTAACCCTAAATATGAAAATTCATGAGAGCATCTACAAGAAAAGCCGTTGCCAGGAGAGAAGCCGAACCACACCGCTATTGGATGTCACCTCGTCATTAATAGCCCCACACTCATCACCAAAGCTGGTCAACCCTGCACAAAAATGGAGCTGAATATCTGCCAACCGCTGCTCCAGATTTTGCAGCAGTGGATGGTTCCCCGTCCCCTGTAGATCAATCGATGCCAACAGATGACCATCATTAGAGGTGAGATTACTTTCTGAGTAGTTGCTCACTGTTGCGCTTACCGTATAGTTATACTGGCTGCCCATTCCCGAATAGCGCCAGCTTCTGAATGTGGATGCGGCATCATTCAGCTCACCAAGGTAGTTCGTTGCACTCTCCACCCTGGCACTGCCCCCATTGTCGTCGGAGCTGCAGTCGCTGTCGAGCGGGGGGCCACAAAATCCCTCCTGTCGGGTTCGGCTCAACAGATAGTTGAGATGCCCCACCATCGCCCAGTACCCTCTTGCCTTGGCCAGACTCTGATCCACCGCCCTCGACTCAGCCACCGCCTGATGTGAGATCAGTCCGGTGGCCAGTAACATCGACAAAAACATCACCACCATGAGTGCGATAACAGTGGTCCCCCGCTGCTCTCCAGCCATCGGGGTAGGCGACTTGGCAGAGATAGAGAAGCGCCTCATCCGTCCACATTCAGTGCATGAATGGAACGGAAACTTTGCCGGTATTCCCACTCGGCAAAAGTATCCCGGGCCGCCCGATAGGGGTCCACCAGGGTAATGACCGACTCAATGGTTCGCCCCTTTCCACTCGGGTCGGTAATGGTACGAACTGTATTGAGGGCAACTGCAGAGAGGTACCCCTCCACGCCACTCACACTGGCTCCTGTGGTGCAGCCCGGGTAGGGGAGATCCGCTCCCCGACAGGGCAGTGTGATAGGAGATAGCTGGCTACTGAGCAGTTTCGGGTTGTTGTCCGGGTCAGCATCATAATCACTACCGAGGGGGTACTTGACGAAGAGACGGTATTTTTTGGCCGCAAGATCAGGCTCCCAAAAAGGTCCAGTCTCTGCCGCCGCACGCCCATGAAACCCCATAATCCGATTCTCTATTTTTGCTACGGGTTGTTGATGGGTGGAGAGCCGCCCCTCGTTAACCCCCTCCATCAACAGCCGAATCTCCGTATTGAGCAGGACGGTTGAGCGCACCCGATCGGCCACATCTCCTGCCTTGTGCATCAGCGTAAGCACCACCAGCATTAGCACCATACCGATGGATGAGGCGGTCATCACCTCAATCAGAGTGAACCCCTGCTGCCGCTTGCTGCCTCCGGTTAACGCAATCATTCACGCCTCCCAACCAGGGTCTGGAGCGTCAAAAATTGACGATTTCCCATCCCGTTGAGTGGGTTTGAGCGGTTATAACGATAGGGAAAGTCTAAATAGAGGGTGATCTGTTTACAGGAGTCCAGATAACAGCCGCCCGCAGCGGCGACCCCATCTTCTGTCCATGCCAGCCTCCCACTGATATTGCGTTCACGGTCAATCCAGACCACGTTCTCATCTCCACTATCCGGGGTACTATCCGCATCATAATAGAAGATGGCCCCCTGGTTACCGGTACTCTCGAAAACCGTTGACTGGGTGACAACCACACCATTCGGAACCCCGCTTTTCTGATACATCCTACAGTTCGGCTGGCTGTCACAGGCGCTCAACGCGCGTTCTGTTGCAATCGCCGTATGCGCCCCCCAGGTATAGAGAGCCGCCAGCCGTTCCATCTCACCATGCAGTACAAAGATCGCCTTCTGCTTCAACGTGAGCCCCAAAAAATGGTGGTTGACTACACTCCATAACCCCGAGAGCCCGATCACAAGAATAGCACTCAGTACAATACCAACCATCACCTCAATCAGGGTAACTCCGGACGGGGAGGTGCTCATTTGCAGGCTCCTAGAATTAATAACTGGTGATATAAATAGTTCCATAAGTTCCTTCATAGCGATTCCGGGG
>JABHIC010000325.1 GCA_018671205.1 Gammaproteobacteria bacterium | reverse complement strand
GGTCTCTCTGAAATTCATGGTATGCTTAACGAACATGGTGCTACCATTGCGTACCACCCCTGTTCCGGACATTCCGGAGTCTGTTTTGTGATCCATTTTTCGACCGATGAGGAGTCTGTAATAGCATGAGTGATCAACCTAAGGTATTGATTGTAGATGATGAGGTGGTGATCCATAAGCTTTTTACCAAGTTACTCTCGGATCAAGACTATCAGCTGTTCTTTGCAACCAATGGTGAGGATGGTCTTGCGTTATTTGAGCAAGAGAGCCCCACGGTTGTGGTGCTTGATTTCCGTATGTTGGGCGCAACGGGAGATGAGCTCATGACACGGCTCAGTGACAGTCAGTTGGCAAAAACCTCCATCATTATGATCTCTGGCCATGCAGTGCCTGATATTGACCTTTCTGAACGTAACCAGAGAAAGCTGTATGCCTACTATGAGAAGCCATTTTTTGAGCTGGCTAAGTTGAAAGAGACGATTGCCGAGGCTGCCCAACTTCATCGGTAGATGCACAGAAAGCATTGAAGTGGTGACATAAAATCAGTAAGTTGGAGCAGACGCAGAGATGGTACAACACAACACGGACGACCTTCGTATCAAAGGGATGCAAGAGGTTGCTGCCCCAGAGGCAGTACATCAACAGCATCAGATCACTGTGCAGTCGGCAGAGACTGTCTGGAGTGCTCGTCGGGCAATTCACAAAATTCTACAGGGAGATGACGACCGCCTGCTGGTTGTCGTTGGCCCTTGCTCGATTCATGATGTGGCTGCAGCGAGGGAGTATGCCGAGCGCCTGAGACCCCTGCAGCAGCAATATGAGAAAGAGCTGGTCGTGGTGATGCGGGTCTATTTTGAGAAGCCGAGAACCCGTGTTGGCTGGAAAGGGTTGATTAATGACCCTGATCTGGATCAGAGCTTCAATATTAATAAAGGGGTGGCACTGGCGCGTGAGGTGTTACTAACGATCAATGAGCTGGGGGTGCCAGCAGCAACAGAATTTCTTGACCTGATTACCCCACAATACATTGCCGATCTGATCAGTTGGGGGGCCATTGGTGCGCGTACCACAGAGAGCCAGGTTCACCGTGAGCTGGCCTCAGGTCTCTCCTGTCCTGTGGGGTTCAAGAATGGCACAGATGGTAAATTGCAGATTGCCATTGATGGAATTGGGGCCGCCTCACAACCCCACCACTTTCTATCAGTAACCAAGCAGGGGCACTCCGCAATTTTCTCCACGAACGGGAATGATGATTGTCATGTGATCCTGCGAGGGGGGGATAGTCGTCCTAACTACGATGCAGAGAGTGTAGAGGATGCGATGGGTGAGCTACAGCGAGCGGGGCAAAATCCGCGTCTAATGGTCGATCTTAGCCATGCCAATAGCCGTAAAGATTATCGTCGACAGATGGATGTTGGGGGGGATGTGGCTCACCAGATCCACCACGGTAACCAGCAGATTATGGGGGTGATGGTTGAGAGTCATCTGGTTGAGGGGAGACAGGATATTGGTGATGGTAAAGAGCTGCGCTATGGGCAGAGTGTGACCGATGGCTGTATTGGCTGGGGGGCAACGGAACAACTGCTGGAAACTTTTGCAGAGGCGGTACGTCAGCGCCGTTCTAGCAGTGCGCTGTCGTAGCCAGAGCGATATTTCTCAGTTTTTGTGAGGCAGTTACTGATTCTTTTGGTGCGGGGCTATCAGTTGGTGTTGAGTCCGTGGGTGGGGCAGAGTTGCCGTTTTACCCCCACCTGTTCCCACTATGCCATTGGTGCTCTACAGGAGTATGGCGCGCTCAGGGGGAGCTGGATGGCGATACGGAGAATCGGGCGTTGTCACCCCTGGCATGAGGGAGGGGAAGACCCGGTGCCTCCCAAGAAAACTCATTGAGCCTGGGTGGCTGTCCGAGAATAGAGAGTCCACTGTGGAAAAGCTGAATTTGGTCATATTTCACCATCTTTTTCGTTAAATAGCGGTGCTATTCGCCTCAAACGATGACAAAATCTGACTCAAATCAGCTTTTCCTCGCTACGACTTCTATTCTCGGACAGCCACCTAGGAGACTGCCATGTTTCGACTGATTCATCTTTTTCGAACCTCTATCGGGCGCAAGCTGGTAATGGCACTGAGTGGCGTGGTTCTGCTGCTTTTTGTTGTTGGCCACCTGATCGGTAATATGACTATTTTTATCGGCCCCACACTGCTCAACAGTTATGCCCACTGGTTACAACATAGTGTCATGTTATGGCCCTTTCGCTTTGTGATGCTCTTTTTTGTGGCTCTCCATATTGTGATGGGGGTAACTCTGGCGCGAGAAAATCAACAAACGGCGACAGTGGGTTCAAAGGGTTCCAATGGTTTTGTTTGGGCAATCCGTAAGCAACAGATGGTCTGGAGTGGAACTGTCGTACTGCTCTTTCTCTTTTTTCATCTGGCTCACCTGACCCTGGGGATGGTAGATGCGGGGGAGCTGTTTAGCCGGCTTGACTCCAACCAGATGGCAGATGTCTACTGGCGTGTGGTGGCCGGTTTTCAGACTCCATGGATTACCATTCTCTACATTCTCCTGATGGGGGGGGTTGGGCTCCATCTCAGCCATGTGGTTCGGGGGCTGCTACAGACGCTCGGTTTCTACCATGAAAACTACCTCTCGCTGTGGCGATACCTCTCCTGGGGGTTGAGTGGGGTAGTGACGCTCGGGTTTATCGCTATTCCCCTGGCGGTAGTTGGGGGGGTTGTTCAGTGATGGATGCACGGATTCCGCAGGGGCCTCTTGAGCAGAAGTGGGAACACTGTCTCGATAGCTTGCAGCTGATCAGCCCCAATAATAAACGCAACTATCGGGTGCTGGTTGTCGGCACCGGGCTGGCAGGGGCATCGGCTGCGGCCACCCTGGCTGAGTTGGGATATCAGGTAGAGAGCTTTACTTTTCATGACTCCCCCCGTCGAGCACACTCGGTTGCGGCACAGGGGGGGATTAATGCAGCGAAGAACTATCGGGGGGATGGGGACAGTATTCATCGTCTCTTTTACGACACCATCAAAGGGGGGGATTTTCGTTCCCGTGAGGCTAATGTTTATCGTCTGGCACAGATCAGCAATCAGATTATTGATCAGTGCGTGGCCCAGGGCGTTCCATTTGCCCGCGAGTATGGGGGGCTGCTCGATAACCGCTCCTTTGGTGGCGCACTGGTTTCCCGCACCTTTTATGCACGTGGACAGACCGGGCAACAGCTACTGTTGGGCGCTTTTGGGGCGCTTAATCGACAGATTCATGCGGGTCAGGTGACTCTCCACACCCGGAGTGAGATGGTGGATCTGGTGGTTGTGGATGGGGTCGCTCGGGGGATCATTACGCGTGACTTGGTGAGTGGTGAAATTCGACCCCACTTGGGGGATGCAGTGGTGTTGGCGAGTGGAGGCTACAGCAATGTCTACTATCTCTCCACCAATGCCGCGAGCTGTAATGTCACCGCCAGCTTCCGTGGCTATAAACGGGGAGCCCTGTTTGCCAACCCATCATTTACCCAGATTCACCCTACCTGTATTCCGATGAGCCACTCAGGGCAGTCCAAATTGCCCCTGATGTCGGAGTCTCTGCGAAATCATGGGCGTATCTGGGTACCCAAAAAAGGGGGGGATCAGCGCCCACCAGAGCAGATTCCTGAGCAGGATCGGGACTACTTTCTGGAGCGTAAATATCCCGCGTATGGCAATCTTTCACCGCGTGATATCTCCTCCCGTGCGGTGAAAGAGGTGTGTGATGAGGGGCGAGGTGTGGGGGAGATGGGGCGCAGTGTCTATCTCGATTTTGGCGATGCGATTGAGCGGCTGGGAGAGAAGACCATTGCGGAACATTATGGAAATCTCTTCGAGATGTACCACCATATCACGGATGAAAACCCCTACCAGACCCCGATGCGGATCTATCCGGCGGCTCACTACACGATGGGAGGACTCTGGGTGGATTATCACCTGATGAGTAATCTTCCGGGGCTGTTTGTGATTGGTGAGGCCAACTTCTCTGATCATGGTGCCAACCGTCTTGGAGCCAGTGCCCTGATGCAGGGGCTGGCTGATGGCTATTTCATCCTTCCACAAACCATTGGCGATTACCTGGCGGGGAAGGGCGTGGTGGGTTCAGTGGGTTCAGTGGGTTCAGTGGGTTCAGAAGAGGACAGGGTGGGGGTGAGTGAGGTGCTGGCTCAGAGTCACCAGAGGACGGAGCGGTTAATGGCTCTCAAGGGGGATCTCTCGATTCGCACTCTCCATCAGCAGTTGGGTTCGATCCTCTGGAACTACTGTGGTATGTCCAGAACCGCTGCGGGGCTATCTGAGGCACTGCAGCAACTGACGGAACTGAAACAGCGTTTCTGGACGCGTGGAAGGGTGACGGGTGAGGCGGGAGAGATTAATCAGGAGCTGGAGAGGGCCGGTCGGGTGGCTGACTTTGTCGATTTCTCTGAACTGATGTGTAGAGATGCTCTGGCCCGGAAGGAGTCTTGTGGTGGTCATTTTCGTGAGGAGTATCAGGAGCAGGGAGAGGCTGTCCGGGATGATCAGCACTTCTCTCATGTCTCTGCCTGGCGCTATCGTGGGGAGACAGAGCCACCGGAGTTGGAGATAGAAGCGCTCCGTTTTGATGCCATCCACGCTCAGCGGAGGAGCTATCAATGAGGTTTCAGTTAAATATCTGGCGTCAGAGAGGGCCAGATCAGGTCGGTGATTTGGTCTCCTATAGGGTTGAAGAGATCGGTGCAGACCTCTCCTTTCTGGAGTTGATAGATCATCTCAATGAGCAGTTGATCTCCAGTGGTGAGCGCCCCGTCGCTTTTGAACACGACTGTCGGGAGGGGATTTGTGGGGCCTGTTCGTTGATGATCAATGGGGTGCCACACGGGCCGATGGGGGCGACAACGACCTGTCAGCTCTATATGCGAAACTTTGAAGAGGGGGCGGAGATTACTGTGGAGCCATGGCGAGCGGGCCCCTTCCGGGTGATCCAGGATCTGGTGGTCGACCGTAGCCCCTTTGATCGGATCCTGCAGGCAGGAGGCTATGTCTCGGTTCATACCGGCGAGGCCCCTGATGCCAATGGGTTGCCGGTCTCCAAAGAGGTGGCAGATCGTGCCTTTGAGGCCGCCAACTGTATCGGTTGCGGGGCTTGTGTGGCCGCCTGCCCCAACGCCTCTGCGATGCTCTTTGTGGCCGCAAAAGTGACTCATCTGGCACTACTCCCCCAGGGGCAGCCGGAGCGGGAGCATCGTGTGGTCAGTATGGTCGAGGCGATGGATGCGGAGGGGTTCGGGAACTGTAGTAACCACTATCAGTGTGCCGATGCCTGCCCGAAAGAGATCCCCATTGTGTTGATTGCCCGTCTCAATCGGGAGTTTATCAATGCGGCCCTGTTGGGAAGAGCCTTTGGAGAGCACTCTCCCCACCATGTGCATCAGGAGTAGGGGTGTCTGCCGCTGGACGAGGTGGGAGGTCACGGGATGAGTGAGGGGGTACTATTACGTGCGGCTGAACAGATGGGTGTGCCCCTTGCTGAGAAGCAGGGTCAACAGATGGAGGATTATCTCGATCTGCTGGTGAAGTGGAATCGTACCTATAATCTGACAGCGATTCGTGATCGTAAGCGGATGGTTACCCACCATATCCTTGATAGTCTCTCGGTGATTCCCCTGCTCTCGGCGAAACGGGTCGCCGATCTGGGCAGTGGGGCCGGATTGCCGGGGATACCGATTGCCCTGCTCCATCCAGAGAGAGAGGTGGTGATGGTCGATAGTAATGTAAAAAAGAGCCGTTTTATCCAACAGGCTATTCTGGAGCTGGGTCTCATCCATGCATCTGTTGTACACTCTCGCGCAGAGCAGTTTCAGCCAAGAGCATTATTTGATGGGGTGGTCTCTCGTGCATTCTCCTCGTTGAGCCAATTTCTCTCACTGGCCGCCCCCCTGCTGAGCCCCGGAGGGCAGGCGATAGCGATGAAGGGAAAGTGGTCGAAAGGGGAGGAGGAGCGGGTGACAGGATATGAGTTAGAAGAGGTGACAGCGGTTGTGGTGCCGGGTCTTTATGCCGAGCGCCATATCGTGGTCTATAGAAAACAGTAGGGCAACCTGAAGATGACATTGGAAATAATATAGAGTGAGTAAGATTTACGCAGTTGCCAACCAGAAAGGGGGGGTTGGAAAGACCACCACAGCGGTCAATCTGGCGGCCTCTCTTGGCTATTTTGATGAGCGGGTATTGTTGATTGATCTCGATCCCCAGGGGAATGCCACTACGGGCAGTGGTATCGATAAGCTGGAGGTGGAGTGGAGTGGAGTGGATGTGCTGCTGGGTGAGGTTTCACTGGAGCAGGCGATCCAGAAGATCGCCGGCTCGGGGTATGATCTGCTGGCTGCCAACGGGGATCTTACCGCTGCGGAGGTTGAGCTGTTCAGCGTAGAGGATCGACTTCATCGTCTCTCGGTTATTTTGCAGGCGGTTGACCCACACTACAGTTATGTATTGATTGACTGTCCACCTACCCTCAATATATTGACGCTGAATGCCTTTGTGGCCTCTCACGGAGTGATCGTGCCGCTGCAGTGTGAGTACTACGCACTGGAGGGGTTGACGGCACTGATGGAGACGATGGATCGTGTGCGGGAAACAGAGAACCCTGCACTGCAACTGATGGGGATTGTGCGAACCATGTATGATGCCAGAAATCGCCTTTCGGTTGAGGTCTCAGAGCAGCTGCTGACCCATTTTGAGGACCGTGTCTATGATACGGTGGTTCCCAGAAACGTCAAACTGGCGGAGGCTCCCAGCTATGGGCGTCCGATTATCTACTATGCGCCCTCCTCACGAGGGGCTTATGCTTATGTGGACCTGGCGGCTGAGATTCTTGAGCGCGCAGAGAAAGAGGGGCACAGTGATGCGACTGAATAGAGGGGGAATACGATAATGGCAAGAAAAGGTGGTTTAGGTAGAGGACTTGACTCCCTGTTGGGGGCTGCCAAGGCACCCAAAGTTCCGCTAGAGGCGGGCGCTAGCCTCTCTGATAAAGAGCCGGTTGCAAACAAAGAGCATACGAAGAAGGGGATGAAGAGGGGCAAGAAAGTAGCCGATAAATCTCTGGAAAGTAAGGGGGAAGGGGAGGCTCTAGGGGGCGAAAAAGTTATGGACTCTACCCTGAAGAGCCTGCCGGTTGATCTGATACAGCGCGGGCAGTACCAACCCCGGCGGACATTTGATCAGGAGGCACTCGAGGATCTGGCCAGCTCAATTCGTTCTCAGGGGGTGATTCAGCCCATTGTTGTCCGTTCAATGGGGGATCAGGGGCGCTATGAGATTGTGGCGGG
>JABHIC010000324.1 GCA_018671205.1 Gammaproteobacteria bacterium | reverse complement strand
CGTAAAACTGTTGAGAGCGCTCGCATGATGCATCCCATAGATCATGCTGAAATTTATCTCTGCACGACCCCCATAGACTTTCGCAAGGGGATCAGGAGTCTGGCATGAGTATTCCAGACCAAGTCTGCCACTGATTCCACGGCAAGCCTGCCACCCATTCCAGCCGAAAGCTGCCACCCATTCCAGTGAATCCTGCCACCCTCTTTGAGGGGGGGAGTGACTGACGCGGATAACCCAAGATATCCTGAGTTTTTATCCATCAAAGGAAGCTCAGGTGCCAGCAAAAAGGTTGTCCATGCGAAAGATACAAGAGGTATTACGTCTCCACTGGGGCCAAGGCCTTAGCAAGAGAAAGGTTGCTGCCAGTTGCAGCATTTCACGTCCATCGGTTGATGATTATCTGCTACGAGCAACTGCGGCAGGGCTCTCATGGCCGTTACCCGATGCACTGAGTGATACGCAGTTAGAAAGACTGTTATTTCCAACCGCTCCCACCCTGACAGCGCCAGAGCGTGGTTTACCTGATTGGGGCGAGATCCATCAAGAACTGAAGGGTAAGGGGGTCACGCTACAGCTCTTGTGGCTCGAATACCGAGAGCGCTATCCCAACGGTTATCAGTACAGTTGGTATTGCGATCACTACCGTGAGTGGCGGGGTAAATGTGATCTGGTAATGCGACAGGATCATCGCGCCGGTGAGAAGCTGTTTGTCGATTATGCCGGCCATACCGTGGAGGTGGTGGACCAGCGGTCTGGGGAGGTTCGTACCGCCCAGATCTTTGTTGCGGTTATGGGTGCATCCAACTACACCTTTGCTGAAGCGACCTGGTCTCAAGCCTTGCCAGACTGGATCGGTTCTCATCGTCGCGCCTTCGAATTCATGGGCGGTGTGCCAGAATTAGTGATCCCCGATAATCTCAAAAGCGGGGTCACCAAGGCGCATCGTTATGAGCCTGATCTAAATCCTACCTATCTGGAGATGGCCTCTCACTACGGAGTCACCATCATTCCTGCACGGGTCCGGCGTCCTAAGGATAAGGCCAAGGCTGAAGGAGGTGTGCTACTGGTCGAGCGCTGGATTTTGGCCGCGCTGCGTCATCAGAATTTTTTCACTCTTTCTGAATTGAATCACGCAATCAGCCAGTTACTTCTCCGTCTTAATGCTCGCCCCTTCAAGAAGCTTCCGGGCTCGCGGCAATCGATGTTTCAGCAGCTTGATGCTCCCGTACTGAGCATGCTCCCTGTACAGCCCTATACCTACGCCGAATGGAAAAAGGTGAGGGTCCATATCGACTACCATGTCGAGGTCGATAGGCACTACTATTCGGTCCCCCATGCCCTGGTCAAACAGCAGCTCGATGCCCGTATCACTTCCGATACCGTAGAGTGTCTCCACAAAGGTGAACGAGTCGCCAGTCACCCACGATCTCATCTCAAGGGACGCCACACCACGGTGCGAGAGCATATGCCAGAGTCGCACCGACAATACGGTGATTGGTCACCTGAGCGATTCATCTCCTGGGCGGAAAAAATGGGACCATCTACTGCTACAGTCATTACCGCAGCCCTGTCTGAACGACGTCACCCCCAACAGAGCTATCGGACCTGCCTTGGTATCTTAAGGCTGGGTAAAAGCTATAGTGAAGAGCGTCTGGAAGCAGCCTGCCAACGTGCTATGAAACTGGGTACCCATCGTTACAAAAGCATCGAATCCATCCTAAAGAACGGGCTCGACCGTATTGCGCTCCCCGAGCAGCAAGAGCTTGCACTCCCCGACGACCACGACAATATCCGTGGCCCTGCCTACTACCACTAACTAACTAACCCATAGGAGAAGCTATGTTACTTCACCCCACACTGGATAAATTGAACGGCCTTAAGTTGACCGGCATGATCACAGCTCTCACAGAGCAGACCCACCTCCCCGATATTGAACAGCTCAGCTTTGAAGAGCGCCTGGGGTTACTGATTGACCGTGAGATCACCCACCGTGATGATCGTCGCCTCAAGACCCGTTTGCGTAAGGCTAAGCTCAAGCAAAATGCCTGCACAGAAGATATCGACTACCGTCATCCGCGTGGACTCGATCGAGGCCTCATGAGTAATCTAATCGATTGTGAGTGGGCCAAGCGCCACCGCAATATTCTCATCACGGGCCCAACCGGGGTCGGCAAGACATGGATCGCCTGTGCCCTAGCCCACAAGGCATGCCGTGAAGGCTACAGTGCCCTCTACCTTCGACTCCCCAGGCTGTTACAGGAACTCCCTATTGCTAAAGGGGATGGTAGCTTTCCACGACTGCTCAATACCTTGGCTAAGATCGATGTCCTGATCTTAGATGATTGGGGGTTGGCCAAATTCACTGCCGAACAACGGCGAGATCTACTGGAGATCTTGGAGGACCGGCATGACAGTCGCTCGACCATAGTCACCAGCCAACTACCCATCGACAAGTGGCATGCCATCATCGGCGATCCAACCTTGGCAGATGCGATTCTAGATCGCTTGGTACACAGTGCTTACAAGATCAATCTGAGAGGAGAATCGATGAGAAAACTGCAAGATCCATTGGCATTACAAACACCACCTGAGTCAGAATAGAAACTCACCCG
>JABHIC010000323.1 GCA_018671205.1 Gammaproteobacteria bacterium | reverse complement strand
TTCTTCTCCTGATTTTGTGACTGTTTTTTTTGACTTCTGTACTGAATAAAAAGCATACATTATGCCAATGCTGCCTAATCAGGGTCTCATAGGTGCTGATTGAGTGCCCATTCGACATGCTCCCTGACCATTGCAGAGGGGTGGGTGGCTCGTCTCTGTAGCGCCTGGATTGTGGTCTGGGGGTTCGTTCGGCTGTTTCCCAGAGCAATGGCAATATTGCGTAGCCAGCGCAGATGCCCGATACGCCGAATGGGTGACCCCTCCATTTTTTTAAGGAACAGCGTTTCACTCCAGAGAAACAGCTCCACCAGCGCTGGACTATCCAGCCCATGCCGAATTCTGAAGTCAAGCTCACTGCTGGGCTGGGCAAAACGGTTCCAGGGGCAGACCAGCTGGCAGTCGTCGCAGCCGTAAATTCGGTTCCCTATTGCGGTTCTGAACGGAAGGGGGATTGCTCCCTGTAACTCAATGGTGAGATAGGAGATACAGCGCCGTGCATCCAGTTGATAGGGGGCGATAATGGCATCGGTTGGGCAGCTACGGATACAGGCATCGCAGCTGCCACAGTGGTTGAGGGCCGGGGGATCGGCCGGTAACAGCAGGTCGGTATAGATCTCTCCGAGAAAGAACCAGGAGCCACTTTTTTGATCAATCAGGTTGGTGTGTTTACCTATCCAGCCGATACCACTGTTCTCGGCAATGCCCTTCTCCAGAACCGGTGCACTATCGACGAAGAGGCGGTAACCAAAGGGGCCGATGGTCTCCTCAATCTGACGATAGAGCTGAGCCAGGCGACTTCGCATCACTTTATGGTAGTCCCGCCCCAGGGCATAGCGGGAGATAAACCCTTTCTCGTCCTGTTGTAAAATTTTCTCACTGTCAGCCGCTGCTGCGGGTAGATAGTTCATCCGGAAAGAGAGCAGACAGCGGGTTCCCGGTAGCAGCTCTTGCGGACGGCTGCGTTTGGTTCCGTGGCGTACCATATACTCCATCTCTCCGTGGTACCCCGCGCGGCTCCACTGCTGCAGATGGTGTTCATGTGGCTCCAGGTCGCAGTGGCTGACCCCAAAATCATCAAAGCCCAGGGCGGTCGATTTTTTCCGGATCAATAGTTTTAACGCTTCTGAGGTTATCTCCATAGAGGATCAGTATAATGCCCATCCATGATTCTGAACATTGCCGATGAGAGAGAGATGGAGCGGTTGGGGGCCGCATTTTCAGCACGGCTGAAATCTCCCGCATTACTTTTTCTGCGGGGGGATCTGGGGATGGGGAAAACCACTTTTGCGCGTGGGTTTATACAGTCACGGGGGCATAAGGGGAGTGTGAAGAGCCCAACCTATGCGCTGGTGGAACCCTATGAGCTGGAAGGGGAGCTACTCTACCATTTTGATCTCTATAGACTCTGTGACCCGGAGGAGTTGGAGCTCATGGGGATTCGGGACTATTTGGCGGACTCCACTGTTTTGGTGGAGTGGCCGGAGCGGGGGGAGCGGTTGCTGCCACAACCGGATCTCCAGCTCTTTTTTGACAGCGATAGCACAACCTCGGAGGGGCTGCGTCTGGTTCGCGTGGAGGGAGAGGAGAGGTTGCTAAGAGAGGTTAGCGAGGAGATGCAGCAGTGAGGAGTGATTCTAAACAGGAGAGGCGTCGTTTTTTACAGTTGGTCGGCTCTGTGCCCCTGTTGGGGGCGATGCCTCTGCTCAAGGCGGAGGTGACCTCGATCTATGGAATACGGCTCTGGCCTGCGCCCGACCATACCCGGATTGTGCTTGATCTTGATCAGAGAGTTGACTATAAACTGACCAGCAGCAGCCATCCAGCCAAGATTACGCTCAGGCTCAATCAGGCTCAGCCTATCCTTACCCTAGATGCAGTGGTTCGTGATGATCCCCGGCTGAAAGCGATCAATACCCGCTTTATAGGCAGTGGTTCACAATTTGAGGTAGAGCTTGTGCTTCTGCAGGGGGTGGATGCACGCTCATTTCTGCTCCCACCCAATGAGAGTTATGGACACCGGCTGGTGCTTGACCTGCATAACAGACAATCGCCCGTGGTGACTCAGAAATTACCGCAGGAGCCACAGCAGAGACCCCAGAAGCGAGTGCTGACGATTGCGATTGATGCGGGTCATGGTGGAGAGGATCCTGGAGCCGTGGGGCACAACAAGAGCCGAGAGAAGGATATCGTGTTGCGTGTGGCAAAGCGGTTGGAGAAGCTTATCCAGAAAGAGAGGGGGATGCAGGCGGTGTTGATCCGCAAGGGGGACTATTACGTTAGTCTTGGTGGGCGGGTTCGCAAGGCACGCAAAGCCGCAGCTGATCTGTTGATCTCTGTTCATGCGGATGGATTTAAACGCAAGTCTGCCCACGGTGCCTCCGTCTTTACCCTCTCGGAAAAACGGGCAACCTCTGAGATGACACGCTGGATGGTGCGACAAGAGAATCGTGCGGATCGTATCGGTGGGGTGGATGAGCAGCGAGAGAGTAACAGTTTTGCCTATGCACTGCGGGATATGGAGCGTGCCGCAAACCTGAAAGTGAGTATGGAGTTGGCAGGGGTGGTGCTAAGTGAGCTGGATAAGATTGGAGACCTTCATGGAAAGCGGGTTCACAAGGGGAGCTTTGCGGTATTGAAGGCCCCGGACTTTCCCTCCATGCTGGTGGAGACCGGATTCATCACCAACCCACGGGAGGAGCGAAAACTGCGTACCTCAGCCTATCAACAGAAGCTGGCGGAGGCGATGATGAAAGCGGTGCGCCAGTTTGCGGTTCGTTACCCGCTGACTGAAACGGTTCCATCCTCTTCAACAGAGGCACACTCCAGGGTTCTCTATTATCGGGTGAAAAAGGGAAATACGCTCAGCTCAATTGCTAAAAGTCGGGGTATATCGCTCAGCGCTCTGCGCAGGCTCAATCCGGGGCTGGGGGATCTGCTCAGCGTTGGGCAGAAGCTGAGAGTTCAATAGTCAGGCATGAACGCTAGAATCAAAAGGCTCTCTACTCAGCTCTCTAACCAGATTGCCGCGGGCGAGGTGGTGGAGCGTCCCTCATCGGTACTCAAAGAGCTGCTTGAGAATAGTGTAGATGCCGCAGCAACCCGGATCTGGATCGATATTGAGGAGGGGGGGGAGCGGTTGATCCGGGTGCGGGATAATGGTGAGGGGATTGTTCGGGAGGATCTAATGTTGGCGCTGGATCGCCACGCGACCAGTAAAGTGGGTTCTCTTGAGGAGTTGGGGCGAATCACTACGCTCGGCTTTCGGGGGGAGGCACTGCCGAGTATTGCCTCGGTCTCCCGTCTGCAACTCATCTCACACGCCGAAGGGGAGCGGCAGGGGTGGCGCATCTTCTGCAATGGGGGGATCGATGTTGAGCCGCCACAACCGGATTCTCACCCTCAGGGGACAACGGTAGAGATTCGGGATCTCTTTTTTAATACCCCGGCACGTAAAAAGTTCCTCAAAACAGGTAAGACCGAGTTTCGTCATATCGAGGATGTGGTACGGCGTATGGTACTGGCTCATCCTGAGATGTTGTGGGTGCTGAAACACAATGGGCGGGTGGTACGCGAGTACCCGGCAGGTACTGGAAGAGCGGCATGGGAGCGTCGTATCCAGGCGGTATTAGGGGGAGACTTTATCGACCACGCCCTCTATCTGGAGAGCCGATCGGCTGATCTGGCATTAACGGGGTGGGTTGGGCAGCCGACCGCCTCACGCAGTCAGCCGGATCAACAGTTCTTTTTTGTCAACGGAAGGATGATTCGGGACAAAGTGGTCACTCATGCCATTCGTCAGGCCTATCAGGACGTACTGTTTCATGGCCGCCACCCCGCTTTTCTGCTCTTTCTTGAGATTGATCCAGAGATGGTGGATGTGAATGTTCACCCAACCAAACATGAGGTACGGTTTCGTGAGAGCCGTCAGATACATGGCTTTATCTCTCGTCAGGTACAAGATGCCCTGGCTGCAGATCGACCGGGTACTCCCCATGCTGGAGGAGCAGCGGTGGAGGTGGTAGATCGGGAGACCGGGGAGATCCAGATGCTCACGCCCGACCATGCTACGGATCTGGCTCAGCCCAGCAGTGCGTCACCTCCCTGGATTGAGATTCCGAAATCTTCCGTACCAGAGATTCGTCACAACCACTCCCTGGATCTCGATTTTCTCACTACGGCAACTGTTCCGGCTCAGGTCGGGGAGTCAGAGGTGAAGGAGTACGGGGATGGCTATCCGCTGGGCCATGCGGTAGCACAGATTCATGGGACCTATATTCTGGCGGAAAACCGGCAGGGGCTGGTGTTGGTGGATATGCATGCGGCCCATGAACGTATCACCTATGAACGTCTCAAGCAGTCGGTGGCCGCAGAGGGGGTGCGTACTCAACAGCTGTTGGTGCCGGTTACCCTTGCGGTCAGTGAGAAAGAGGCCGAGTTTGCGGAACAGCAGCACGCCCTGTTTCATCAGTTGGGTCTATCGTTGGATCGTACCGGGCCGCTCTCCCTGTTGGTGCGTGAGGTACCGGCACTACTCTCAACTGCCGATGCGGGGCAGTTGGCGAAAGATCTGTTGGCCGACCTGTTGACGCATCAGCAGGGGGGATCTGTTGAGACGCAGATCAATGAGGTGTTGGCAACCATTGCCTGTCATGGGTCGGTGCGTGCAGGGCGACGGCTGAGCCTGCCGGAGATGGATGCTTTGCTACGGGATATGGAGCGGACCGAGCGTAGTGGGCAGTGTAACCACGGTCGCCCCACCTGGCGGCAGTTGACACTGGATGAGCTGGATGGGCTCTTTCTCCGTGGACAGTAACCGGAGTGATGCGCTACTTTTTCTGACCGGACCCACCGCAGCGGGGAAGACTGCGCTGGCCGTTGAGCTGGTAGAGCGGTACCCTTTTGAGATTATCAGCGTCGACTCCGCGCTGGTCTATCGGGGCATGGATATCGGCACCGCAAAACCGGATGCGGAGACCCTGCAACGGGCACCTCACCGGCTGATTGACCTGCTGGAGCCGGAAGAGCCCTATTCGGCAGCCCGTTTTCGTGAGGATGCACTATCTGAGATCAACGCGATTCGTCAAAATGGCAACGTCCCACTGCTGGTAGGGGGGACCATGCTCTACTATAGGGCACTGCAGTTTGGTCTCTCCAGACTGCCGGCCTCAGACCCGGAAATACGTGGCGCACTGGAGCAGCAGAGAGCGAAGGAGGGGTTGGCACCCCTCTACCGCAGGTTACAGAGAGTAGATCCGATTGCAGCGGCACGTATCCATGCGCACGATTCACAGCGTATCCAGCGTGCGCTGGAGGTGTTTGAGATGAGCGGGATCCCCCTCACCACCCTTCAGCAACAGCAGCAGGCAGAGGCGATGAATCCCGCACAGATTCAGATGATTGCGGTTGCCCCAAAAGATCGCTCGGTTCTTCATCAACGTATTGAGCAACGTCTCGGTCTGATGATGGAGCAGGGGTTTGTTGAGGAGGTTGAGCAGCTCCGTCAGCGCCAGGGGCTATCTCTGGATACACCCGCGATGCGTTCAGTGGGCTATCGTCAGGTGTGGGAGTATCTGGATGGAAAGCTGGAGCGAGAGGAGATGCTCTACAGAGCAGTCGTTGCCACCCGTCAGTTGGCCAAACGACAGCTTACCTGGTTACGTAACTGGCCGACAGCAGTAGAGTGGATGGAACCCGATGAGAGCGCGGCGGTAAAAAGGGTGGCAACAAATATATTTTGATCTGACCATTTCATTTGTCGCCTCTTCGGGTATATTTTTAAATTCTCTGAATGAGAACGACTGTTTCCCCTATGAGGGAAGGGTTGTAATAATAATAAAAGGTATAGTCAAAAATGAGCAATAAAAGCAAGCAGCTACAAGAGCCCTTCCTAAACGCTTTACGGAAGGAGAAGGTGCCGGTCTCCATCTTCCTGGTCAATGGAATTAAGTTGCAGGGGCAGATTGACTCATTTGATCAGTTTGTGCTTCTGCTTAAAAGCTCGGTCAACCAGATGGTCTATAAACATGCCGTCTCAACGATTGTTCCCGCGCGTCCGATCCATATTGATTACGAGTAAGGCCAATCTTTTTCGTGCAATCCACCCCTTCTGAGCGATAGAGATTGGCTCAGTTTTTTGAACGTCACCAGGGCGGTGACCGGGCTCTGCTTGTCCATCTAGATCTTCATGAGCCCCGTCTGGTGGAGCTGGTTGAGGAGTTTGAGCTGCTGGTAGAGTCGGCGGGTGCAGAGATTATTGATACCCTTGTGGCACATCGTCGCTCTATTGAGTCACGCTACTTTATTGGCAGTGGCAAGGCAGAAGAGATTCAAAAAATTGTAGAGCATGAAGAGATCGATGTGGTGATCTTCAACCATGCACTCACCCCGGCACAGGAGCGCAACCTGGAGGGGCTGGTACAGTGCCGTGTACTGGATCGAACCACCCTGATTCTTGATATTTTTGCCCAGCGCGCCCGCTCCCATGAGGGAAAACTACAGGTGGAGCTGGCTCAGTTACGCCATCTCTCTACCCGTCTGATCCGGGGCTGGACTCATCTGGAGCGGCAGAAGGGAGGGATTGGCCTGCGCGGGCCTGGTGAGACTCAGTTAGAGAGCGACCGGCGGATGATCGGCTTACGGATCAAACAGATCAGTAAACGGTTAGAGAAGGTGGAGGCGACTCGAAATCTGGGGCGGCGTTCCAGAAAACGGACCACAACCCCGACGCTCTCTCTGGTCGGCTATACCAATGCGGGTAAATCAACCCTCTTTAATGCACTCACGAATGCCGGTATCTATGCGGCAAACCAGCTCTTTGCAACGCTGGACCCCACCCTGCGTAGCCTCAAACTACCCGGTGGCAGGGGGGTGGTATTGGCAGATACGGTGGGATTTATCCGTGACCTGCCGCATGATCTGGTGCAGGCTTTTCGCTCCACTCTGATTGAGACCTGTGAGGCTGACCTGCTGATTCATGTGATTGATGCGGTACATGAAGAGCGACATGATCAGATTGATCAGGTAAATCTTGTGCTGGAGGAGATCGGAGCAGAGCAGGTGCCTCAACTGGAAATCTATAATAAGATTGATCTGGCAGAGTCGCTGGAGCCCCGTGTTGACTATAATGAGGCGGGTGAGGTGGTGAGAATCTGGCTGTCAGCAAAGAGCGGGGCAGGTATTGAGCAGCTACTCCATGTGTTGACGGAGCGATACTCCGGGAACCTGCTGCAGGGGTCGCTGCTGCTCCACCCGGAGGAGGGGAAGCTTCATGCGACGCTTCATCAAGAGGGGGGAGTGGTTGCCGAAAGTTTTACTGATGAGGGGGGGTGGAAGATGGAGGTTGAACTCCCGCGCAAAACACTGGAT
>JABHIC010000322.1 GCA_018671205.1 Gammaproteobacteria bacterium | reverse complement strand
GTGATTAGACAACAGCGGTTTCAGCACAATGTCTGGGTGTTCCCATTCAAAGGGCAGCCGATTAAGCAGTGTAGCGGCAGAGCGTGGATCAATGCCAAGAATCGAGCGGGTATCGAGAATTTCCATTGGCACGACTGGAGGCACACTTTCGCCAGTTGGCACATCCAAAGTGGCACAACTTTGGTGGAACTACAGGAACTGGGTGGTTGGGAAGACCCCGCGATGGTTAGGAAATACGCCCACCTTTCGGTGGATCATCTCAGAGGCTGTGTGGAGAACAGTAACCTGTCAATGGCCGTTAATAACTGATCATACCCCATGATATTTGGCACCATTTGGCACCGCCATGTGGTAAAACGTGGCACCAAAATTATAACCCCTTGTTAATAAACCCATTACAGAAAGGCTAAGTGGTTAAAAATATGGTCACGATCCCCATGACCGACCACTAGCAGATCAACCTGCCGCCACCCCCTGGCGTGTAAAAAGGGGACCACTACCGCGCTCCCCGCATTAAATGTGGAAGAGAAGCGGTCTCCGGTATCATATAGCAGCACCTTGTCATGGCTCTCCATGACCACCGAGAGCCCCTGCCCAACATCCAATACGTTCACCCATGCCTCCCCCTCAGGGGGGCGTTGAGGGGGGGTAAAATAGAGCGGGATCAGCGCCAAAACCCCCAACCAACGCCGCTTTCCTGCGTGGGGGCTCAACAGGTAGAGGGTTCCAGCCAGTGCCACCAGGGTCACCCAGAGTGTCGGTTGGTGAAAACCAAAATGAGAGAAACGGAGGGCTGCCAGCCCATCCAGCAGGGGCAATAGCCACTCCATCAACCAGGCCCCTGTCTGGATCAGAAGTTCCCCCCCCGGCAGTGAGAGCAGCTCCAGCAGAACTCCCAGCAGGGTGGCGGGAACCACCGTCATGCTGACCCACGGTACCGCGATGAGGTTGGCAACCGGTGCGATCAATGACCCCTGGCGAAACAGATAGAGCAGAATCGGCATCAGTCCGATCAATAGAACCCCCTGTAACTGGATCAGGGTCACCCATTTTATCCGTAGCTTGTGATCCTCTCGTTTAGGCAGTGTATAGAGAATCCACCCCACTGCGGCAAAAGAGAGCCAGAACCCGGCAGAGAGCAGCGCAAACGGGTCATATAGCAGGAGCAGCGTCAGGGCTGTGAGATAGCCACTCCAACGGGTAACGGCACGGCGCAAGAGAATCATCCCCATCACCACAACGACCATCACCAGGGCTCGTTGTGTGGGGATAGAGAAGCCGGCCAGTGCCGCATAACTGATGGCACCCGACAGCGCTCCCAATGCCCCCACCTGCTGGGCAGGCAGGTAGAGCATTAAACGGGGAGAGAGGGCCCACCCCCAACGAAAGAGTAAAAACAGGAGGGTAGCAACCAGCCCGACATGAAGCCCGGAGATGGCCATCAAGTGGCTGGTTCCGGTCTGCCTTAATACCTCCCAGCGTGGTGCAGAGATCCCCTGTCGGTCTCCTACCGCCAGCGCCGCCAGCAAACCCCGTGCATCCCTCTCCTCCCCGCCCAATGATGCCTCACTCCCCCCCTCCCTAATCCACTCTGAAAGAGATTCTCGCAGGGCGCTCCCCCTCACCACACGCTCTGATAGACGTTGGTTGTCGCCCCCATTACGAACATAACCCGTGGCCCGAATGTTGTGCTGAAACAGCCACTGCTCCCAGTCAAATCCCCCCGGATTACTGAAACCATGTGGGCGCTTCAGGCGTGCCGTGAACTGCCACTGCTCCCCGCTACGGATCGTGCGATGATGTTGATACCAGTTGAGGCGTACCCGTGCCGGAAAGTGGAAGTAGTGCCCCTTGTGGCGGGCCGAATCAATCTGGAAGAGGAGGCGGCTAGAGCCATTTTCCCGATGCTCTGGCAGCCCCACGACCTCCCCTGTCAACACAATATCTTCCCCCTCGACACGCTCGGGCAGGGTCACTGAGAGACGCAGGTCTGCCTGAAATGCGGCCCAGAGAAAACCAGCCAGCAACCAGAAGAGCAGACGCAGGGTGGGGGCGTGCCGCATACTCACCGCCAGCGGTAACAGCAGAGCCCCCCAATAGGGAGAGGGGAGATCGGACTGTATAAACAGCAACACCATACCTGCCAGCAGCGGTAGGGCCACCCCAACCAGTGGCAGGGTAAGAAAAACTTTCAAATGATGTGGTAAGTTCATAGAAGCTGTGGGCTCTGCTGTTATAATCCCCTACTATGCCAAAGGAGTTGATCAAACGATATATGCCGGATCATCGCAAGGTGAAAGAGCATAAACATCTGCGAATTTTTGGTGCACTGCTTCACGCCGACGGCTTGTGGCACCTCAATCGCCGCTCCATCTCCGGGGCCTTTGCGGTGGGGCTGTTTATGGCCTGGGTACCCCTCCCTTTTCAGATGGTTATTGCTGCAGCGGCGGCCATCTTCTTTAGTGTAAACCTCCCCGTCTCTGTTGGGCTGGTCTGGATCTCTAATCCACTGACTATGCCCCCTCTCTTTATGTTTGCCTACTGGGTGGGGGCGAGCGTGCTTGGTTCACCTCCACTCACGGTAGAGTTTGATCTCACCATGGAGTGGTTACAGAGTATTCTGCCTCAAATCTGGGAACCTCTGTTATTGGGCTGTCTGATCAACGGGGTCATCAGTGCGCTACTGGGATACTTTGGTATGCGTACCTTCTGGATCTGGCATGTACGGCGACGCTGGAACCATCGGGTCACTCTGCGCAAGAACAGCTTGCAGAAAAACAGCACGCAATAATCCTGGAATCCTCCGTTGAACCTAGAATCCTCAGTTGAATCACGAGAGTCTGCCATCCTCTAACTTTACGGTACGCTCCATGCGTGCGGCCAGCTCATGGTCATGGGTCACCAGAATCAGTGCCGTACCCACCTCACTATTGAGTTCAACCATCAGCTCATAAACCTGTTGGGCACTCTCCCGATCCAGATTGCCGGTGGGCTCATCCGCCAATAGTACTTTTGGCTTTCCAACCAGAGCACGAGCCACTGCGGCTCGTTGACGTTCGCCACCGGAGAGTGTCGCCGGTTTATGGTGAAGTCGGTGACTCAACCCCACACGAGCCAGAATCTGGCTCGCCTCCTCCTCGGCCTCACTGCGAGAGTAGCCGCCCCGGTTGCGACCAATCAATAGGGGCAGGGAGACATTTTCCAGTGCGCTGAACTCTGGCAGCAGGTGGTGAAACTGGTAGACAAATCCCAGGTACTGGTTACGCAGCTCACTACGCTGGTTTTCGGAGAGGGTATCGAGTGCGGTACCGGCAACCTCAATGCGTCCCCCGGTGGGGTGATCCAACCCGCCCAACAGATGGAGCAGGGTTGACTTCCCTGAGCCGGAGGCTCCAATAATCGCCACCTTCTCCCCTGTACGGATAGAGAAGTTAATCTCTCGCAGCACCTCTACCGGCTCTCCACCATCCTCAAAGGTGCGGCTGAGCTGACTACAGCAGAGCACCGTCGAATCACTCATAACGCAGCGACTCGGCGGGCTGAACCTTTGACCCCTTCCAGGCAGGATAGAGGGTTGCCAGCAGGGTGAGAGTCAGCGCGACTGCGGTGATGGTGTAGAGGTCGGAGCTACGCAGGTCGGAAGGAACCGTACTGATATAGTAAATTTCAGCAGAGAGGAACTCGGTCTCAAAGAGGCGTTCAATGGCAGGAACAATACGCTCCACATTGAGAGCCAGAGAGACCCCCCCCACCAGCCCCAGAGCGGTTCCAACCCCTCCGATAATTACCCCTTGCAACATAAAAAGGGTGAGAATATCACTGGGCCGGGAACCCAGCGTACGGAGGATCGCAATATCCGCTGCCTTGTCCGTCACTACCATTACCATGGTGGAGACAATATTGAAGGCAGCGACCGCGATGATCAGGGTCAGAATAATAAACATTACTCGCTTCTCCATCTGGATTGCACGAAAAAAGTTGGCGTGTTGTCGAGTCCAGTCGGTCACCCGAAAGGGGCGCTGGGTACGCTCTGCGATCTCTCGCACGACACGAGGGGCCTGATAGAGATCACTCAGTCGTAACCGAACCCCACTCACCTCATCCCCCATACGTAACAGCTTTCCACTGTCTCCCAGGGCAAGCAGCGCAAGTCCACTATCAAACTCATGCATCCCCACCTCAAAGATCCCGGTTACTGTAAAACGTCTCATGCGGGGCACCAACCCTGCCGGGGTAACACTCCCTTTGGGGACCATCAGGGTGACCTGTTCTCCAACCGTCACTCCCAGACGGGTTGCCAGCTCAGCCCCCAGCACCATACCAAAACGGTGCTGATTGAGTGATTTCAGGGTACCGGCAACCATCTTGCCATCGACCTCAGAGACCGTCTTCTCCAGATCCGGGTCCACGCCACGAACCATCACCCCCACGGTCTGCGCCCCCCGGCTCAACATCCCCTGCCCCTCAATATAGGGGGCAGCCCCCAGTACCTGATCGTGCGCCATCGCCTCTTCAGCAACCTCTCTCCAGCGCGGCAGATTCCCCTCCAACCCCAACAGGCTGGCATGGGCAGCCATTCCCAGCATCCGCTCACGCAGCTCCTTCTCAAAACCATTCATCACCGACAATACGGTGATTAGTGCAGAGACCCCCAGCGCAATCCCCAGCATCGAGGTGAGGGAGATAAAGGAGATAAAATGGTCTTTACGCGCGGCCTGGGTATAGCGTAGCGCAATCCGTAGTTCGAGAAGACGGATCATGGATAGAGAGTGATTACCCGCGCCATCTCTGTCAGCAGCTGCTCATTCCTCTCGGCCGCCACTCCAACCTCTCCACTATCCAGCAGACTACAGACCGCTGCCGCCAGTTGGGTCAACTCAGGGTGACCGAAGCTGGAGCCACTCCCCTTGATAGTATGGGCATACTGATTGACCTCAACCCACCTTCCCTCGTTGCTGGCACTCCTCAATTGACTATTCAACTCGGTTAAACGCTCCACAAACAGCTCACGCAGATCATCATCGATCAAGGACTCTCCGCTGGATGAGAGCGCCGTGGTCACTGCCGTTCTCTCTTTTTCCGTATGCTGTGGAAGATACTGCCCCAGCAGCTGAATCAGCAGTTGACGGTCGATGGGCTTTGCCAGAAAACCATCACAACCCGCCTCTGCGAACTGCTGCTGATGTTTCTGCATCACATTACCGGTCAAGGCGATAATCGGTTGTTCGTAACCGGCCTGACGCAACAGCGCTGTTGCCTCAATCCCATCCATCTCCGGCATCTGCATATCCATCAGGATTAGATCGAAACGTTGCCCCAACGCCATCTCTACCGCCTCTTTCCCGTTGTTGGCCACACTCACCTGTATCCCCAGGGTGGTCAGAATACGACGCTCCATAATCTGTAGCTCCGGGGTATCCTCCGCAACCAATACATGACCAGAGAAGCTCCCTGAACGGGTGGAGGCACGATCTCGTCCTATAATCTCTCCGGCCGGTTTCTCACTAAACTGGCACGGAACCCTGAGCTCAAAGGTGGAGCCTTTCCCCTCCTCACTCTCAACCCGAATAGTACCCTTCATCAACTCGGCCAGCGTCTGGGAGATATGGAGCCCCAACCCTGTGCCCCCAAAACGGCCAGAGATACTCTGGTCAGCCTGTTCAAAGGGCTGAAAAAGCCGCTCAACCGCCTCCGGTGTCATGCCGATGCCCTGATCGGTCACCCGAAAGTGGATCCACTCCCGGCTGCTATCAAACGCCACCTCAAGGCTGACCGCCCCTTTCTGGGTAAACTTGATCGCATTACCCAGCAAATTGATCAATATTTGACCGACACGGCGACCATCCCCTATCAGTTGCTGCTCCAGTGCGGCGGGTGGCCTGATCTCAAACTGAAGCCCCGCATCCGCCGCACGGGAGGCAAAGATATAGTGGATCTCCTCCAGCAACGCCGCCAGATCATAGTCGGTGCTGTCGATGGAAAATTTTCCCGCCTCGATCTTCGAAAGATCAAGAATATCGTTGATCAGGGCCAGCAGACCATGCCCCGAGACCTCGATGGAGCGGAGCAGGTTTTTATGGTCCGGCTCGAAGAGTAGCTCTGACAGAATCTCACTGTTCCCGATCATCGCCGTGAGGGGGGTTCTCAGCTCATGGCTCATGGCGGCAAAAAATTGATCTTTCGCCTGACTCGCCTTCTCGACCACCTCCATCTCCGCACGGGTCACCGAGGCCTCCAGTTGACGATCTTTGCACCAACTGCGTCCCTGACTACGGGTCAACTGATAGATCTCCCCTGAGACGAATGGCTTGCGCAGATAGAGCACATCATGCTGGATTACCTTGTCAATATCATCCACCGACTGATCGGCGTAGGCGGTAACAAAGATAATATAGATGCGGTCATCCAGCTCACGTAGTCGCCTGGCGGTCTCCAGCCCATTGATCCCAGGGGGCATTCGCATATCGATAAAAGCCACACTATAGGGGGCCCCCTCAGCCAGTGCCTGTCTCGCCAAATCAACCCCCAGCTCGCCCTGTGCAGCGACCGACAGGCTAAAACTGTGCTCTGCCTTCTCCTCCTCTACCTCTTCGGCGGCACCTACCCCCTCTATCTCGGCAAACAGCTCGGTCTCAATGCGGCTACGGCGGCGATGGTTATGTCCATCCAGGATATTTTGGTAGTTTTGCAGGATCTCTGGTTCATCATCGATCGCAATAACCCGTACCCCATTACATGTAGATTTCTCTTTTTCCACCTTCTCCTCCATCCCCATCTGTTGTTTCAGAAAACTAACATACTGCATATCAGAGCCCAGTACATGATCCCTCAACCAGTCACGCAGAATTTCCAACAGGCTCTCGGCTGTAATCTCAGCACGCTGTCTCTCCAGCTGCTCGACAAAACGACTATGCTCCTGTTTGTGGAACTCACCCCCTGGGTAGCCATAGCGCTCAAACAGTAACTCCTCATAGCCAAGATGCTCTACGATATAATAGTCCAGCTCCTGCAGCATCGACTGTAGTGCAGCGGACTCCCCCTTCTTCACCACAATAGAGAGCGCATTGATCAGGTCGACCATCTTCTGGTGCTGCTGGTCTATCTTGGGAATACCAGTCTCATAACGGGCTCCCCAGACCAGTATTGGCTGTTTCTCAGTAGAGGAATGATTCATTTTTTCTTCATCTCTATCGGCAGGGTTAAAATCATTGTAGCCCCCTGGTTTCTCCCCTTACTCTCGGCCACGATAGTTCCCCCCAGAGCATTGGCAAAAGTGGCCACCGAGTGGAGTCCAAAGCCGGAACCTTTCTCCTTACTGGAGACCCCACGCTGAAAAATTGTCGTCAACTGTTCTGCCTCTAAGCCGATCCCGTTATCTCGCAGTGAGAGGTGGAACTGATCCTCCCCGTGGGGGGAGAGCTGCAGGTGGATGGTTCCATCCAGCGGCCCCTGCAGTGCCCTGCGTTGTTGAATCGCCTCGCGGGCATTCTTGATCAGGTTGGTGACCACCTGCTGAAAGGGGTTTTTTGGTAACAAGACCTGCTCCACCAGCGGGGAGAGTTCCACGGTCATCTTGATACGCTGTTCCTGATGACTCCCCTGATAGAGCGCCAGTGTATCATGGATTACCCGGCTGATATCAAAGCGGGTATTGATGGCCTGGTTGCCGTGTGCCAGCTCCTGCTGGATCGCAATAATCTCGGCAACATGTGCCACCGCAACATGAACCGCCCGGCTACTCTCTTGCAGGTCCTCCTCAACCACCTCACCCAACAGTACTGCAGTCTGTTTAACCCCCTGCTGTAGTCTGCTGACATCCTCCAGTGAGGCGGCCTGTTCCAGCTGCTGTTTAATCAACAGCAGATCCTCCAGCCCTGTATCAATCTGCTCCGAGCGACCAGTAAGCGTGGTAATTGCATTCCCAATATTGTGCAGTACGTTGGCCGAGATCTCTGCCAATCCGGCCTGATAGGCGAGCTGGTTCTCCTGCTCCGCACGGGTACGCTCTGCCTTGATACGGTCACGCAGATCATGGATCATCAGCACCTCACCAGGGGGGGTGTCTCTATGCTGCTGAATCGGGGCGCGGGTCATGGATACCGGTATCGAGCCCTTATTTCCCCCTATTAGCCGCCTCTCCTCAGAGGCTGCTCCATCCTCAAAAAGAGCCTCCACCAGGACCCCCAGAAGAACCGACTCCTCTCGCCCCACCAGCCGTTCAAAAGAGGGATTTACCCGCTCAATCGCCCCATTATAATCGACCACAACCAGCCCTTCAGCCATTGAGGCCAAAATCCCATCTGTCTGCTCTTTGGCTAAGCGTAGGGCATGGGTACGCTGCTTTATGGTCAGCGCCAGCCCCTCTTGATGGGCTCTCAACGTCTTCTCGACCTTACGGCGCTGGTCACTCTCCAGCACAAGTGCGATAAAACTGCTGATTGAGGCGACAAAGTTCACCTCATCAACAGCCCACTGGCGACTGTTGCCGGTTGTCTCACAACAGATTACCCCCGTAACCTGCTCATTCAGGCGGATAGGAATATTCAGTATCGAGTAGATATCCAGTGGAATGAGGTACTCCTCGATCAGCTCCGCACAGCGTAGATCCTTTCGGGCATCCTCTATCAGCAGCGACTGCCCACTCTTCAGCGTATGAAAATAGAGCGGGTATGTTGAAACGCCCCACTCTCTGCCTGATGAGTGGCGATGCAGTGGACGCTCATAGAGGTTGATACAGTTGATGCTTCTCCTGTTGCTGCTGTACAACCAGACACTGACCCGCTCAACCTTGAGTGTTTCCGAGGTCGCATAGATGATGCTCTCCAGTGACTGGTTGAGGGTATTGGAAACCAGATCATTCACAAGCAGTGTCTCTAACACCTCATTATGATAGGCAATTCTCTGATTTTGTAACTGTAGTTGTGCAGTATGTGCGGTGACCCTCTTTTTTAACTGACGATTCCAGTTCATTACCACCAGAATTACCACCCCAAGGAGAGCGGCCGTCAGCAGTACAATGGACCACACCTCTTTTTGGGAGCTTCCCACCGAGATGGGTACCGCCATCCACTTATTACGCACCCGCTTCATCTCCTCAGCGGGGATCTTCTCCAGCGCCTTGTTGATAATAGAGACCAGCTCTGGCCAGTCTTTACGTACGCCCAGGCGAAGTTCGCCCAGATCAGCAAAGACATTGGCTCCCACCCGCAGGTGATCCAGATGGTGGGCATGAATTAACGGGGATGCGACCTCCAGTGCCACAATCGCAACCTCTGCTGCACCATCCTCGATCGACTGTAACACCTCTAGTGTGGTGGGGCGGGTGATGTAGGGTATGCCCGGATAGGCACTTTTCAGATGGTTATGGGTCATGTATTGATCTACCACCGCAACGGTCACACCACTGGATGCTAACGACGCCATATCGCTCCATTCGGAGTGTTCATCATGGCTCACCAGGGCAATGGTGATTGGAAAATAGGGCTTGGTGAAATGGATAAATTGCTCTCTCTCCTCCGTCTTTGTCAGTGCCGGCAGTAGATCCAGCTCCCTCTTTTTAACACCCTCCACCACCTCAGACCAGCTTAGATCGGATACCACCGTCATCTCAATACCGAGCATCCCACGCAATTTTTCTACTAAATCAAAAGAGATCCCCCGGTGCCTCCCTGCTGAGTCCACATACTCAAATGGCATCCAGGCGGTATCAATGCCAAGATGCAGGGTGGGGTGCTGCAACAGCCAGCTACGTTCTCTTGGAGTGAGTTCAAGTGGGGAGGCCGAATCTTCAGGCAACGGGGATGAGTCTGTCAGCCCGGATGCAACGGCCAAAGGAGTAGTGAGTAGTGTCAACAGCAGCAGCGACACCCGCAGGAGGCGTGCCGTACTCTGGTGGTATCTATTCTTCATATTTAAACGACATCTCTCATTCAGCTCCATCCTCATGGGATTTTAGGATCATAGCATACTCAATCAACCGCTTGTCTGAGAGATAGAGCCCCCTCGGTTTTGTGGCAATCCGGGTGAGTCCTGCGATTATTGACGGTACAATAGCGCAATGATTCACACCGCCCCCTCTTCCATCTTCTCTCCTCCTCTTCCACGTACCGCTACAGATAAAATTCACTGGGCTCAGCTCTATGGCAGTGCCAGTGGGCTGTTGATCACCCAGGCAGCGCTGAAAGCCGATGGGCCGTTATTGGTGTTATGCGCAGATACCCCGACACTTAACCAACTGGAGAGCAGCATCACCTTCTATGCCGGAGGGGGGACGCTGCCGCTTCTCACCTTCCCTGATCTGGAGATGCTCCCCTATGACCGACTCTCCCCTCACCCCGACATCACCTCACGCAGACTGGAGGTAATGGCCAGACTGCCTGCGATGCGTAAGGGGATTATTCTGGCCTCGGTGCAGACCGTGATGCAGCGGGTTCCCCCCCAACACTATGTGGATCAACACGCCTTTAACCTAACTACCGGGGAGCAGCTAGACCGTGAGGGGCTGCGATTGAGGCTGGAGCAGAGTGGTTATCACTCGGTCTCTCAGGTGATGGAGCATGGTGAGTATGCCTTTCGTGGCTCAATCATTGATCTTTTCCCGATGGGGGCGGTGACCCCCTACCGTATCGACCTATTTGATAATGAGGTGGAGTCTCTGCGGCTTTTTGACCCGGAGAGCCAGCGCACGACCCATCAGGTGGAGGCCATCCACCTCCTGCCCGCCAGAGAGTTCCCGTTGAGTGAGGCAGGCATTCGGCACTTTCGTCATGCCTGGCGTACCACCTTTGAGGGGGATCCGCAGCAGAGTACCCTCTACCGGGATATCAGTCAGGGGCTTGCGCCTGCAGGTATCGAGTACTATCTGCCCCTCTTCTTCGACCACTGTGCCACCCTGTTTGACTATCTGCCAGAGGGCCATCTGTTGATCTGTGATGAACAGATTGAGCAACGTGCAGACCATTTTTGGGAGGAGATTCGGGAGCGGTATCAGGATCAATCCTTTGATACCCGTCGTGCTGTACTGCCGCCTGAGGCGCTCTTCCTGAAGACGGATGAGCTGTTTGGGCAGATGAAGCGCTCCCCTGTCGCTCGCCTGGAGCAGTTTGAGGCGGAGCCCGCAGCGGGCCATTTCAACTTCTCCAGCCGCAAGCCGATGCAGTTGGGAATGCAGGCGAGAAGCAGAGATCCCCTTCAACGACTGTTACAGTTTGTGGAGCAGTTTGAGGGGCGTGTGGCGGTTGTGGCCGAATCAGCGGGGCGGCGTGAGGCACTACTGGAGTTATTTCGGGGACACGAGATCTATCCACATAGTGTTGACCACTGGGCCACATTTATGGGGCGAAGTGAACCGCTCTCCCTACTCATCTCACCACTAGAGGAGGGGTTACTGCTCCCAGCAGGAGAGGGGGGAGAGGCGGCCATTGCGGTGGTTACCGAATCACAACTGTTTGGTGAGCAGGTACTACAGCGCCGTCGTCGCAACAAAAAAAGGGGGGTCAGCGGGGATGCGGTGATTCACCACCTCTCTGAGCTACAGCCGGGTGCCCCGGTGGTGCATCTCGACCATGGGGTGGGCCGTTATCAGGGGCTGGTCTCACTGGATGCGGGGGGGTGTCAGGCGGAGTATCTGCTACTGGAGTATACCAATGGGGATAAACTCTATGTTCCGGTTACCTCACTCCACCTGATTGGACGCTATACCGGCACCGACCCGGAGAAGGCACCCATCCACCGTCTCGGCAGTGAACAGTGGCAGAAGGCGCGCAGGAAGGCGGCGGAGAAGGTTCGTGATGTGGCTGCTGAGCTGCTGGAAATCTATGCCCGCCGTGCCGCGAAACAGGGGGTTGCGATGCCGGAGCCGGATCTGGAGTATCAACAGTTCTCCACCCAGTTCCCCTTTGAGGAGACCCCCGATCAGGCCGATGCCATTGATGCAGT
>JABHIC010000321.1 GCA_018671205.1 Gammaproteobacteria bacterium | reverse complement strand
TGCGGGGACTTTCGTGATCCAACTGAGGATTTTAGGTTAATGTTGGATGGTTGCAGAGACCACGCTACTCTGGCACGATTGTCCGATGGAACATCATAAGGAGAGGTGCAATGGAACCGATTGCATGGGATGAGGAGAAATTTAGTGTTGGCCACCCATTAATGGATAGCCAACATCAAACCATCATTGGGATCATTAATAAACTGATTGTTTTGTCTCATGGTGATGCGAACAAGCTTGACCTGCTGGATATCTTTATGGAGATATCCAACTATGCAATGAACCATTTTGATGAGGAAGAGGCCATCTTGTCCCAATGGGGTGGCTCCATACTAAAAGAACAGACGGATTCCCATAACCAATACTCTGAAGAGCTGGCAAAGATGATGATTGGTATTGATAATCATAATATTGATGATATTCTCAGATTCGTAACCCACTGGTGGGTAAACCATATCTTGATAGAGGACATGAAGTACAAGGCTCTCTTTACGTAACCGTCCCCCTCCAGTGCCAAATGGCTGGCTCTCTATCTATCTGCACTCAGATCGACCCTCAACGCTCAACGTGCTGGAAGAACATCACCAACATGGCAAACAGGACAATCGAGCTGATCAATAAAATCAACGTACCCATACTTATGATTGTAGGATCAGATTCTGATCTTTCCAGCACTGGCTGCTGATTTATCCAGTTGCATCTACCCTATCATCAGGGCACTATTTGCCCATGAAGGAACTTATGAAGCTACTCATACTGCCGAAAGAGATGGAAAAGTCACTGTGAGCCCAATAGAGGATGAGCAAAACCGGGTGGCTCAACAGCGCCTGTTGCGTAATTTTAAATGGTTCATTGTGGGGCTGACACTCTTCTGTCTCGCCATGATTGTCTGGCTACCCCGTTAAAGGCACCTCTAAAGGGTATCTCTGTAAATGCACTCTTTCAGTGCGCCAGCAGGCGGATATAACTCACTAATGCCTCAACCTCACCCTGGCTGAGAATACCGCGCCAGGCGGGCATAAACCTGCCCTTCCCATCGAGAATAGAGGTAACCAGCTCTGGATTGGTCAGGCGATTCGTCTCATTGGGGTTGGTGTGATCCATCGGCATCATCCCCATCAACTGGGTCATGATGCCATCTCCCTCCCCCTCAACCCCGTGGCATACCTGACAATAGGCCTGATAGATCTCCATTCCAACCTTTGGATCTCCCATCAGTGCATACTTCGTATTCCCCAGAAAACGGAGATAGGCGATCAATGAACGAATCTGGGATGGGCTAAACAGATCCTTCCACTCAGGCATCGCATCACTCAACAGATTGTGGCGGTCGCGTCCGGTAATCGTCTGCCGCCCCTCACCGGTGATAATCTTGGTCAGGATGGTGTCACTTCTGGAACGTACCGTGGTGGTAAGATCTGCCGGAGTGATCTTCATCGCCTTGGCCAATGGGCCATCCCCTTTTCCACGGAGGCCATGACACAGCTGACAATAAGAGACATACAGCCCTCTCCCCTCATAGGCGGGTGGCGGATTGGCACTCACCTCCGCCACAGTGATTGTCAACAGGAAGAGTAGTATCGCGTTACAGCCTATTTTTTTCATGGTCATCTCCCTTTATTTGTCTCAATTACCAGCTCCCCTCTCCACACTCGATGGTACTCGCCACCAGCGCCTTCAACCCGCGCCGATCCAGTTTACCTGTTTTCCCCCGCGGAAACTGAGCTACTCTCACAAACGCTCTTGGTCTCAGGTAGCCTGGGAGCTGCTTTTTTGTCCATAACCTCAGATCCTCTATTGGATACTCACTCTTTACCACTGCCACGATGCGCGCCCCCCACTGCGGATCAGGCAACTCAGTGATCGCCACCCCGGTAATCCAGGGGCACTGCAACATCCTCTGCTCCACCTCAAGCGGATCAATCAGCTCTCCCCCGGAGAGGATTTGCTGGTCCAGGCGACCATACAGGTGGAGGTGCCCCGCCTCATCAATCGCCCCTCGATCAGCGCTGATCAGCGCCTGTACTGCGCCGGGAAATAGACGATCACTCTGAATATGCACGGCCCCCTGCTCCCCAATCGATAGCGTGACTCCCGGCAGCGGAGGGCCCACATCACTCTCCTCCCAGCGCTCAATATTCTCCCGACAGAGGCGCAACATGGTGATGCGGGAGGCGGTCTCGGTCATCCCGTATGAGACCACAATGGGCCAGCTGGTAGCGACTGCCCGCTCAGCCAGTGGTTTGGGAAGTCGATCTCCGCCAATCAGTACCGTGCGGAGTGGTTGAGGCGCTGGTCTCCCCCCATACTGCTCCAGTAGTTTAGCGAGCATCACCGGTACCAGTGAGAGGTGGGTGACGGAGCCGTTATCCAGTTCTCGCTCTATTCTGGCCGGATCAAAGTCCCGATGAAGCAACATCGAGGCACCTGCCTCTTCACAACGATAGTGGATCGCCAACCCTCCGACATGAAATTGAGGCAGGCAGTTGAGCCAGCAGTCCCCGGCTCTCAACTCCTCTAGCTGCTGTCCCATTCGGGCACTGGCCCGTAACATCGCGTAGGAGAGCGCCACCTTTTTCGCCTCCCCCTCACTGCCACTGGTCTCAACCACAATGGCGGGGGGGCTCACTTCTCCCCCATGTGGATACAGGCAATTCCAAAGCTGAGGTTACGGTACTCCACATTGGAGAAACCGGCGTTCTCAACCAGCGCCTTCATCTCCTGCTGATCGGGAAAACGGCGAATCGACTCCACCAGATAGTTGTAGGCGACCGGTGCCCGTGCAACCCATGCACCCAGTCGAGGGATGATATAGAACGAGTGAAAGTCATAGAAGGGTTTAATCCACCAGGCCGGTTTGGAGAACTCCAGGCAGTAGAATGTTCCACCCGGTTTCAGGACACGGTAGATCTCGCTCAGTGCCTCTCCCATATCGGTCATATTACGCATCCCAAAGGAGAGGGTGAGCCGATCAACCGATTGATCGGGGAGTGGAATAGCCTCCCCACTGCCTATACGAAACTCCACCCCCACAAGTTTGCGTCGTACCCCTTCTGCCATCATCGCCTCACTGGGGTCGATCACGATAACCTGACACCCTTTGGCCGCAATCTTCTCTGCAATATCTCCGGTACCACCCGCCAGATCCACAATCTGCTCTCCAGGTTGTGGATTAACGAAGTGAACCAGCGTCCGTTTCCAGAGCCGGTGAATACCAAAACTCATCATGTCGTTCATCCGGTCATAACGTGGCGCCACCGTCTCAAAGACAGCACGGATCTTCTCTTCACGCTCCCGCTGCTCCACCTCGCTAAAACCAAAACTATGGGAGAGTCGACTGCTTTTGTTCATAAATTAAGTCCTGCGATCACCAGCACTGCAAACAGTAACTGTAGTTGTGCCGTCTGTACCAATAACCGGTTTAGTCCGTCCCCGTGGGGTTGTCGATAGATCGAGCGCCCCAGATAGATCGCCATCAACAGGGCGGGCAGCATCACCCCAATCAGCCCCGGTTTTTGTAGCTGATAAGCCACGCCGAGAACGGGCAGAAAAGGCAGCAGAAGCAGCCCCAGATAGAGCCGACGACTCTTCTCCCGACCCAGGCGAATGGCCAGGGTGATTTTCCCTGCCGGACGATCCGTATCCATATCGCGGTAGTTATTGACCATCAGCACCGCTGCGGCAATCAACCCTATCGCACTCCCTAACCAGCCAGCCGTCATACTCCATGCGGGATGCATGAGCCAGGCGGTGCCTCCCACCGCCAGCAGACCAAAGAAGAGAAAAACAAACAGCTCTCCCAGCCCGGTGTAGGCAATTGGTAGCCTTCCCGCAGTGTAGCTGATACCGGCGATGACGGAGAAGAGTCCAATCAACAGGATTGGAAGCCCACCCACCTGAACCAGATAACCCCCGATGGCAACCGCCAGCAGAAAACAGCCCAGCGCCATCCGCTGTACCTCCCTTATCTCAAGCCACCCCTCCGCTACTGCCCGTTTTGGCCCCAGACGATCCGGCCCATCAGCCCCCCGCAGGGCATCCCCTGCATCGTTATAGAGGTTGGTGCCGATCTGAATCAACAGTGCGGCTGCCAGAATTGAGAGAAAGAGGGGGAGCTGAAATCTCCCCCCCTCACTTCCGGCAATCACTGTACCCAGCACCACCGGAACCACCGACATGGAGAGTGTTTTGGGACGGACTGCATACCACCACGGGGTAATGTTCATACCGTAAGGCTGATCTTGATCTCAATCATGATGTAATAGTTTCTCATCTGATAGTATGATGCGCAAATGATCAAGACCACAACCTGCCTACTCCTCAGCACAACGCTCTGGCTATCTCCCGCTCATGCCATCAATGATGCTCAATTTGACACGATTAAACAGTTAGGCAAGCTTAATGGTTCTGCGCTCAACTGCCGCTACCTGAATGAGACTCAGCAGATGAAGCGGGCGATGATCGAAACCCTGCCAAAGTTGCGGATACTGGGAGAGGCCTTTAACCAAGCGACCAATGAGGGCTTTCTTGCGATGATCGCAGAAAATAAGCCCTGCCCGGATGAGCAGACTCTGAGCCGACAGGTCGATCAACGCATTGAGGCCGTTAAACGTGCCTTTATGAAGCCTGAAAAACTTTTCCAATGAGTACGCCAATGCGTCCGCTAACACTCCTGCTACTCGCGCTCCTCTCTACAAATGGCTGGAGTAGTGAGCCTCTCCGGGTGGTCACCACGATCAAGCCGATCCACTCTATTCTCAGTGGATTAATGGCGGGTACCCGTGCCCCGGAACTGCTCATCAACGACCACCAGCTGCCCTACGGATACCGCCTCAATAGAGAACAGCAGGGAGATATTCAGCAGGCTGATCTGCTGGTTTGGGTCGGGCCTGAGCTGGAGAAGTTTATGCTGGAGCCGATTCAACAGCTCAGCACAAACACTACGCTGCTTACTCTGCTGGATAACGAGGAGATCAAGGTGCTCCCTGCCCGCTGGTCAGAGAGCGCGCGTGATCCACTGTTCTGGCTCGACAGCAGAAATGTCCTGATTCTCTCCGATGAGCTGGCACGCGCCCTGATCCGACTTGACCCCGCCAGAGAGCCCCTCTACCTGAAGAATCGCAGACAACTGCTGACACGACTAGCGGAACTGGATCGCTACCTGGAGTATGGCTACCGTGGACTAAAGAGTGGCATTGGCATGGCCTATCACGATACGCTGCAATATTTTGAACAGGCCTATGCGTTAAAGATTCGCGGTGTCATCGCGCAATCCCCAACTCACCCCGTCAGTGGTCTGTCACTGCTGGAGAACCGTGTCAAACTAACCAGTGGTGACTACAGTTGTCTGCTTACCGAGCAGCAGATGCCCCTGAATGAGCTGCCACTGCTCACCCGGGGGGTCTCACTCAATATTGGCAAACTGGATAGCTTCGGCTCCACCCTGCCTGCGGGTGAAGAGCTCTATTTTCAGCTGATGAAGAGTAACACCCAGACGATCAAACGGTGCCTGAAATATGAGCAGCCCGCGAGCGCGGTCAGCCCCGTTGCCGTTCAGCCGGTCTCACTCTCTCCACAGATTGGTGGTAAGTTCATGCTCCGTGACCATAAGGGGCGCCTCTTTACCGATGAGGATCTGTTGGGTACCTTCAGCCTCATCTATTTCGGCTACACCTTCTGCCCCGATGTCTGTCCCACCTCACTCGGTACACTCTCATCCGCACTGAATCTATTGGGAGAAAAAGGGCAACGGATCCAGCCATACTTCATTACGGTGGATCCTGCACGTGATACCGCTGAGGTGCTGGATACTTACGTGGCCTACTTTCATCCGCGCCTGATCGGGCTCACCGGGACGCAGAGCATGATCGACCAGGTAGCAAAAGCCTATCGTATCCTCTATGAGCGGGTGGTTGACCCATCCAGAGCCGCTGATGAGTACCTGGTTGATCACGCCTCTGGCACCTATCTGATGGCTCCTGACGGTACCTTTATTACCAAATTTGCGCA
>JABHIC010000320.1 GCA_018671205.1 Gammaproteobacteria bacterium | reverse complement strand
GGTCGCCAATTTTCAATAACTCTTCCTTAGTGATCACCGAGCCGTTACGTGACTCAAAACAGTACTCATAAACACGGGTTTCAACAATCGCCTCAACCGGACACGCCTCTTCGCAGTAGCCACAAAAGATACACTTGAAAAGGTCAATGTCGTAGCGGGTTGTGCGTCGATTTCCATAATTTCTGGAGAGCCCGGCCCCATTCTGGTCGGGGGCATCCTCATCACGGGGAGCCGCCTCAATCGTGATCGCCATTGCCGGACAGACCGCCTCACAGAGTTTACAGGCGATACAGCGCTCCTCACCATCCTCATAACGGCGTAACGCATGAAGCCCACGGAAACGGGGGGACTGCGGTGCCTTCTCCTCAGGATAGTTGAGGGTAAACTTTTTGCGGAACAGGTAACGCCCGGTAACACCCAGCCCCTTAAGGAGCTCCCACAGAGTCCAGATCTTGAGAATCCTGATTATTTTTTCCATCTATCGAGCCCCCAGTACATCACTAAACCAGGGGCCCAGTTCTGCATAGATCGCCACACCCTCGACAAAGAGCCAGAAAATGGTGACTGGTAGAAAGACCTTCCAGCCTAAGCGCATGATCTGGTCATAACGATAGCGTGGGAAGGTGGCACGAAACCAGAGGAAGAGAAAGAGGAAGATCGACATCTTCATCAGTAACCAGAATAGTCCGGGAACCCAGGCAGTCAACGGATCCAGTACCGGTATGCCCTGAAAAGGAGAGAGCCAGCCACCAAGAAAGAGGACACTGGAGAGTGCCGCAATCAGAATCATATTGGCATACTCTGCCAAGAAAAAGATTGCAAAGGTCATCCCCGAGTACTCTACATGGAAACCGGCCACAATCTCGGACTCCCCCTCAGCCACATCAAAGGGGGCACGGTTGGTCTCAGCCACCCCGGAGAGAAAATAGACCACAAACAGCGGTAGCAGCGGCAACCAATACCAGGTAAAAAGGTTCCCCTCCTGAGCACGCACAATATCACCAAGGTTAAGGCTGCCCGCAGCCATCAATACACCAACCAGGGCAAATCCCATCGCAATTTCATAAGAGACCACCTGTGCCGCTGTACGCATTGCACCGAGGAAGGCATATTTAGAGTTTGAGGCCCACCCTGCAATAACAACACCATAGACCCCTACAGAGGTGAGTGCCAAAATATAGAGCAGCCCGGCATCCAGATTGGATAACACCAGCCCATCATCAAAAGGGATCACAGCCCAGGCCGCCAGTGCCGGGGCAATCGAAAGAATCGGTGCCACTACAAAAAGCGCCTTATTGGCCCCTGTAGGCAGAATAATCTCTTTCAGCATTAGCTTGAGGGCATCCGCAATGGGCTGTAGCCACCCTTTTGGTCCCACTCGGTTGGGGCCAATACGAACCTGCATATAACCAATGATCTTACGCTCAGCGTAGGTGAGGTAGGCAACTCCAAGCATCAGAGGCGCCACAATGACCACGATCATGAGCAGATTCCAGAGCACATTGATGAAGGTATCAGAAAGCTCAAACATTATACCGTCTCTCCATCCGTTGAGCGGAGTCCAAGCTGGCTCTGCTGTAGCGCGGCAGAACGCCGTGACAGTGCATCCACACGATAGAGAGGAACATCCTCTGCAACTACCGCACTACTCTCTCCCCAGTCATTCGGCCCTCTCCATGCAGAGACTCGCATCTCTGTCTCGCCACAGGCCGCTTTAACCTCCGCCAATACTGCTGCTGAACTCTCATACTCAAACCCATTCAACCCCGACAGAGTACCAAGCACTCGCAGAATCTTCCAGCCGGGCCGCGCCTCGCCCTTGGGGGCAACCACCCCCTGAAAGCTCTGCCACACCCCCGCCATATTGATAAAGGTACCGGAGCTCTCAGTAAAGGCCGCCATCGGTAGTACCACATCCGCCTTCTGCGTGGAGATTTGATCAGCAAATGGCGCTATAGAGACCACAAATTCACATCCGTTGATTGCATCGACAGCCCCTTGCGGTAGATCACCACTGGCCTCAACGCCCATCAATAGCAGTGCACGGGGGGGGCTCTTCATCATGGCTCCGGCATCCAAACCCACCAGCTCGACAGGTCGCCCTGCTACGCTGTGCTGCGGCACTGCACCGGCAAGCAGCCCACCTAATGCATTACTCCCCTCTGTCACCACACCAAAAGTAGCGCCACTCATCCGTGCAATCGCACTGGCAAGGGCATAGAGTACGGCCTGATTACTGTCCCGGTAGGCCAATCCCCCCAACAGTACCAGTGATGAGTCACCACTAAGCAGGGCCTCTGCAATGGATCGATGAGAAGCCTCAACGACTGCATGGGAGGTTAGTGCAGAGAGCGTAGCTAAATCAGCACCTCTGCCCTTCTCTTCCGGTGCCTTGGCGATGGCGGCTACGGCGGGTGTCAGTTGATCAGTAACAACCGCCGTGTTGAGATCAAAATTAAACTCAACCGACTGTGGATGAACACTGGCTACCGTGGCCCCTGCAAGGGCCGCCTTGCGCACCCGATGAGCAAGCAGGGGTTGTTCATGACGCAGGTTTGCGCCAAGAATCAAAATAGTACTCTGTTGCTCTACCTCAGCCAGTGAGAGCCCCAGCTGCGGGGGTTGTTGATCCTGCTGCCCGGAAAAATCTTGCTGGCGCAGTCGGTAATCCACATTAGAGAACCCCAGACCACGTACCCATTTCTGTAGCAGATAGAACTCCTCAACGCTGCTATTGGGGGAGGCCAGCGCACCGACAGTCCCATCAACCTCATGCCCAGCTGCCATTTTCAACCCTTTCACCACATGCTCCAGTGCCTCTTGCCACGGAACCTCAACCAGTGTACCGGCACTATTTCGCACCATCGGTTGGGTGAGTCGATCCTTGCTGCTGAGAGCCAGATAGCTAAAACGGTCACGATCCGAGAGCCAGATCTCATTAATCGACTCGTTCTGACGGGGGGTCACCCGCATCACCTCACCGTTGCGAGTCTGGATCTGTATATTGGAGCCCACCGCATCATGCGGGGCAACACCGGGATAACTTTTCATCTCCCAGCTCCGTGCGGAGAAGAGAAAAGGTTTGGAGAGCAGTGCACCAACCGGACAGAGATCAATGATATTACCAGAGAGCTCAGAGCTGAGAGCACGTTCTACATAGGTGCCAATCTCCATATGGTCACCCCGTCCCGTCCCACCAATCTCCGGGATACCGGCAATTTCCACCCCAAAACGGACACAGCGGGTGCAGTGAATGCAGCGGGTCATCTCGGTTGCCACCAGTGAACCGTAATTCTTATCTTTTACGATCCGTTTCTTCTCCTGGTAGCGCGGCTGATCGCTGCCATACCCCAACGCAATCTCTTGTAGATCACACTCTCCACCCTGGTCGCATACCGGGCAGTCGAGTGGGTGGTTGATCAACAGAAACTCCATCACACTCTTCTGTGCGGCAATCGCCTTGGGAGAGGCTGTCCACGCCTTCATCCCCTCTGCAACCGGGGTGGCACAGGCGGGTAGCATCTTGGGAGCTTTCTCCACTTCGACCAGACACATCCGGCAATTTGCAGAGACAGAGAGCTTCTCGTGGTAACAGAACCGGGGGATCTCAACCCCATTTTCATCGGCAACCTCAATCAGCATCTGCCCCTGACGGGCCTTCAGCTCGATATCATTGAGTTCAAATGTAACCTGATCTTTCTGCATTACCGCTTCCTGTCGTCCCTTAACTGATATCACTTACCAATCGGATGTCACCATACAGCGCTGGTGATCAATATGGTACTGGAACTCATTCCGATAGTGTTTAAGAAAACTGTGAACCGGCATTGCCGCAGCATCACCTAATGCACAGATGGTATTTCCCTCGATATTGCTGGCCACACTGTCAAGAAGATCAAGATCTCCTGTCGTACCCTTGCCATCCTCAATACGCTGTAGTACCCGATAGAGCCAACCTGTCCCTTCACGACACGGCGTACACTGCCCACAGGACTCTTCATAATAGAAGTAGGCCAGGCGAGTCAGCAGACG
>JABHIC010000319.1 GCA_018671205.1 Gammaproteobacteria bacterium | reverse complement strand
TGAGCTGCAATTTCAAATTGACCTATTTGAATCGAAAGTAGAGCAAATGAATTTTAATATACTGGGGCAAAGCGTCCAAATAATCCAGAAATCTGGATTAGTGGATTGTTAGAGGTCCCCTTTATAGGGTTCCCTAAGAATTACTATTATTAGATGGACCCTTAATAATAGGCCTGTTGATCCTGTCAGGGGGGCTGGCTGGTATACTGTGCCGCGATGATTTCCTTGAGACAACTGCAGAACCGAAATATCTTGCTCGGAGTAACGGGTGGGATTGCCGCCTACAAAAGTGCTGAACTGGTGCGTCAGCTCTGTCAGGCGGGTGCCACGGTGCGAGTGGTGATGACCGAGGCGGCACAACAGTTTATTGCCCCACTGACCTTTCAGGCACTCTCTGGGAATCCGGTCTCAACGACCCTGCTGGATCCGCAGGCGGAGGCGGGAATGGGGCACATTGAGCTGGCACGCTGGGCAGACCTGGTGCTGGTGGCACCGGCAACGGCAGACTTTATTGCCCGCCACGCAGCGGGTCGGGCCGATGATCTATTGAGCGCAATTTGCCGTGCCACAGCGGCTCCACAGCTGATTGCACCAGCAATGAACCAGCAGATGTGGCGGAATCCGGCGACCCAGGAGAATGTGGCCCGGTTACAGCAGCAGGGGGTCATGCTCAGTGGCCCGGAGAGTGGATCACAGGCCTGTGGCGAGGTGGGGCCGGGGCGTATGGTAGAGCCCGCGCAGCTGGTTGAGCAGGTGGCCGCCCAGTTCCAGTCGGGTCTGTTGCAGGGGGTGCGAGTTCTGATTACTGCGGGGCCGACGCGCGAACCTATCGATCCGGTACGCTTTCTATCTAATCGAAGCTCTGGCAAAATGGGTTTTGCGATTGCACAAGCAGCGGTGGAGGCTGGAGCCGAGGTGACCCTGGTGGCGGGGCCGGTTGCGCTGGAGACTCCAGACCATCTGCGCAGAATTGATGTAGAGAGTGGGCAAGAGATGGCTGAGGTGGTGGTGCAAGAGGTAGCTGAGACAGCTCTATTTATTGCTACTGCAGCGGTTGCGGATTATCGCCCGCTGGAGGTGGCGGCAGAGAAGATTAAAAAGGGGAGTGATGAGAGGGTGCTGAGGCTGATCCGAAACCGGGATATTCTTGCTGAGGTTGCGGCACGTCCCTCTCCCCCCTATACCGTTGGTTTTGCAGCTGAGACGGAGAAGCTGCGTGAGTACGCTCAGCAGAAGCTGGTCGACAAAAAGGTCGATATGATCGCGGCTAACCGGGTGGGAGAGGCTGGAACCGGATTTGATGCGGATGATAATGCGCTGATCCTGTTCTGGGCAGATGGAGAGCGCTCGCTACAGCGCAAGAGTAAGCGGCAGTTGGCACGAGAGCTGATGGCTGAGATTGCACAACAAATATCAAAAAGATAGAGCAGAGGTGATGATGAAGCGGGTTGAGCTGAAAATAGTAGATCAGAGAATCGGTAGCGACTATCCGCTTCCCCACTATGCAACCGAGGGGTCGGCCGGGATGGATTTACGCGCCTGTATCGATGAAGCGCTGGAGCTGCTGCCGGGGCAGACGGAGTTGATCCCGACCGGGATTGCCATCCATATGGAAGATCAGGGGATGGCGGCAACCCTGCTTCCCCGCTCAGGACTGGGGCATAAACATGGGGTAGTGTTGGGGAATTTGGTGGGGCTGATCGACTCCGATTACCAGGGGCAGATCTTTGTCTCCTGTTGGAATCGGGGAGCGACCCCTTTTGTGGTTGAGCCGGGAGAGCGTATTGCACAGATGGTCTTTGTTCCGGTGATTCAGGCAGAGTTTACGGTGGTGGAAACATTTAGTGCCTCACAACGTGGGGCGGGTGGTTTTGGACATACTGGAAGAGCATAGTCAGGGAAAATATAATGGATAGATCAATATTTCGTGCCTACGATATTCGTGGGATTGTGGGTGAGAGTTTGACCGAGACGGTGGTTGAGCAGATCGGCAGGGCAATTGGTAGCGAGAGTCAGGCGCGAGGAGCTCATTCGATTGTGGTGGGGCGCGATGGGCGTCTCTCCGGCCCCTCCCTGCAGCAGGCGTTGATGGATGGGTTGCAGCAGTCGGGAATGGAGGTGATCGATGTGGGTGAGGTGCCAACCCCGGTGATCTATTTTGCGGCGGTTCATCTGGGTGCGGGCTCTTGTGTGGCGGTGACAGGAAGTCATAACCCACCCAATTATAATGGCTTGAAAGTTGTGGCAGCGGGAGAGACCCTCTCGGCTGATGCGATTCAGGATCTCTACCGCCGGGTGGTAGAGGAGGATTGGGTATCCGGGAGCGGCTCGATTCGTTCCGTGGAGATCAAGCCTGACTATATTGAGCGCATTGTGGGAGATGTCGAGATAGAGCGTCCACTCAAACTGATTGTCGACTGTGGCAATGGAGTGGCAGGCAATAGTGCTCCAGAGCTGCTGCGTGCATTGGGGTGTGAGGTCACGGAGCTCTACTGTGATGTGGACGGGAATTTCCCGAACCACCACCCCGACCCCAGTAAGCCGGAGAATGTGGCAGAGCTGCGTGAGCGAGTGATCGCAGACGGGGCAGACCTGGGACTCGCCTTTGATGGGGATGGAGACCGCCTCGGGGTTGTGGACTCTGCCGGTCACCTGATCTTCCCGGATCGTCAAATGATGCTCTATGCAAAGGATGTACTCTCCAGAAAACCGGGGGGAGAGATTATTTTCGACGTCAAGTGTACGCGTAACCTACCGCTCATTATTCGTGAGGCAGGGGGGAAGGCGACCATGTGGAAGACCGGCCACTCTTTTATCAAACAGAAGCTGAAAGCGACCGAGGGGGCGCTGTTGGCGGGGGAGATGAGTGGGCATATTTTCTTCAAGGAGCGCTGGTACGGGTTTGATGATGCCCTCTATACGGCGGCTCGCCTGTTAGAGATTGTGGCCACAGATGGACGCAGCACAGCGGAAATTTTTGCTGAGCTTCCTGATACAGTCAATACCCCGGAACTCAATATCCAGTTCGAGGAGGGGGAACACTACGCGTTTATGGAACGACTCAAGGCGGTGGCCCAGTTTGAGGGGGGAGAGGTCAATGATATTGATGGCTTGAGGGTGGACTATCCACAAGGGTGGGGGCTGGTTCGCCCCTCCAACACCACACCGGTATTGGTGATGCGTTTTGAGGCAGATAGTAAAGCAGCACTGGAAGAGGTGCAGCAGGCTTTTCGTCGGGAGCTGCTCAAGGTGGAGCCCGATCTTCAGCTACCCTATTAAATGGACCTAAGAAAACCACCATGCCACTAGATCAACAGACCAGCCGAGACTTTGCTCGCGTCCTCTCCGAGGCACTCCCCTACATTCAGCGCTTTCGTGGCAAGACCGTAGTCATCAAGTATGGTGGCAACGCAATGACAGAGGAGGCGCTGAAACGTGGTTTTGCACGTGATGTGGTACTGCTGAAGTTGGTGGGGATTAATCCGGTGGTGGTGCATGGTGGAGGCCCACAGATTGGCCGTCTGCTGGAGCAGATCGGTAAGCAGAGCGAGTTTATCGAGGGAATGCGGGTCACGGATCGTGAGACCATGGATGTGGTAGAGATGGTGCTGGGGGGGTTGGTGAACAAGGAGATTGTCAATCTGATCCACAGCCATGGGGGGAACGCGGTGGGGTTGACCGGCAAGGATGGCAATCTGATTCGGGCGCGTAAGCTGGAGATGCGGCGAAACCGGCCCGAAAAACAGCCACCAGAAATTATCGACCTGGGGCATGTGGGAGAGGTGACCGCGATCAACACCTCAGTGGTAGAGATGCTCGATCAGGGGGAGTTTATTCCGGTGATTGCCCCGATCGGAGTGGGTGAGGATGGCATCTCCTACAATATCAATGCGGATCTGGTAGCAGGAAAAATTGCTGAGGCACTGGGGGCAGAGAAGCTGATTCTGCTCACCAATACTCCGGGGTTACTGGATCAGCAGGGCAACCTGATGACCGGGCTGGATCGTGAGAAGGTAGACGCGTTGATTGCCGATGGTACCGTTCATGGCGGTATGTTGCCTAAAATTCAGACCGCGCTGGAGGCGGTACAGGCGGGGGTGCATGGTGCCCATATTATTGATGGGCGAGTGAAACATGCGGTGATGCTGGAGATTTTCTCCGACCAGGGGATCGGTACACTGATTGAATAAAACAGGGGTGCAGCCATCACGACTGCACCCCTGTTTTGTTACCTTGTTGTGGCGTTATCGACTCTTCATCATATTGTGGATGATTGGAGCCAGAATGATCTCCATTGCGAAGCCCATCTTGCCGCCGGGAACCACAATAGTGTTACGGCGTGACATGAAGGAGCCACTCATCATCCCCAACAGGTAACTGAAATCAATGTTGTGTTTTACCGGATCCTTGAAACGGATCACGATAAAGCTCTCATCAGGCGTTGGAATATCCCGGGCAATAAAGGGGTTCGAGGTATCCACGGTAGAGACACGCTGGAAGTTGATGTCTGTCTGTGAGAATTGAGGGGTAATGTAGTGAACGTAGTCTGGCATCCGGCGCAGGATGGTGTCGACAATCACCTCCTCCGAATAGCCACGCTCGGCGTTGTCACGGTGGATCTTCTGAATCCACTCCAGATTCACAATGGGAACCACACCAATACCGAGATCAACCTGTCCGGCAACATCGGCATCGTCTGTTTTGACCAAACCGTGTAACCCCTCATAGAAGAGCAGATCCGTTCCCGCACCTACCTTCTCCCAGGGGGTAAACTGACCCGGAGTTAATGTTGTGCTCAGACGCTCATTGTGCTCCGCAGCCTCTCCATCGCTATGAAGGTAGTAGCGACGGTCACACTCTCCGTCCTTACTATAATCGCTGAAGTTGTTGGCCAGTAGCCCAAAGTGGTTTGCCTCCGGGCCGAAATGGCTGAAAAACTTGTTTCCATCGGCCTCTTCACTGGCGACCCGCTCTTTCATTGCGGCACGGTCAAAACGATGGTAGCTGTCCCCCTCAACGACCAGTGCATTGAGGTTCTCACGGTTGAAAATGTGCTCAAAGGCGCGTTTAACCGTGGTGGTACCGGCACCGGATGATCCGGTAATTGCAACAACGGGGTGTTTTGCTGACATAGTTCTCTGCTCCTGACTTTTGAGTGCTTGGAAGGTGATTCAGGCCATTCTACCGATTGTTCCGAGGTTCGTCGAGTGAGGGGGTGAGAGAATGGAGTAGTAAGGTAATAGGGTGGTATACGGTGATTTTGCTCCCCTCAGCCAGTAACCCCTCCTGCAGGTGAAGTGCACAGCCATAATTGGTGGAGAGCAGGGTGGAAACGTCACTATCAATAGCCGCATCTACCTTGGGTTGACGCAGCCTGGAGGCACTCTCCGGCTCTCTGAGGCGGTGGCTGCCTGCGCTACCGCAACAGGAGTGGTTGGGAAGGAGTGGTGAGACAGAAAGCTCAGGGATCTGCTCCAAAAGATGTTCAACGGCCTCCGTGCCATGCAATACATTGCTCAGTGAACAGGGGTGGTGGAGCAGAACCCGCTGCGGCAGGGGGTGGAGATGGAGTCTCTTCCAGTTGGGGCTCTGGAGTAGAAAATGGCAGATCTCAAAACAGGGGACGGGTAGTGATCCATTCTCAACCAGCTGCAGACCACAGCCTGTGCTGGTAAAAAGGATGGCATCCAGCGGCTGTTCTGCAAAGACGGAGCGATTTTTGTTGGCCAGAGTGGTGGCACTCTCCAGGTTGCCGTGATGTTGGGCGAGTGCACCGCAGCACTGCTGTTGCTCAGGGATAAAGAGCTCATACCCGAGGTGGAGCAGCAGGGTGATTGCTGCCTGGTGGGTCTGCCGATCAAAAGGGGCCGCAATACACCCCAAAAAGAGACCCACACGCCCGATGGGAGGTACGGTTGGGGAGTAGTGGGGCCGCAGCTCCTCGGTTACAGCGGGGAGCAGATGCGCCGCAGCCCGTCCAATGGCGGGCAGTGGGAACCGGGCCTTACTGAGGGTTCGCAGGGTAGTGGCAGCTATCTGTAGCAGCTGAGGCCGCTCTGCGACCCACTCCAATAACCAGGCCCCCCCTTTGGGGCGGGGTAGCCGGGCACGGGCATGGTCAATGATTTCTCCATAGGGAACCTCGGAGGGGCAGCTGTTTTCACAGGCTCGACAGAGCAGGCAGTGGTTGAGGTGCCTCTCAAAAGAGTGATCCAGAGTAACGCTTCCGCTCAGCAGCGCACGACTCATCATTACCCGCCCGCGTGGAGACTCCCCCTCCTGACGATGTAGATGGTAGGTAGGGCAGTGGCTGCTACAGAGTCCACAGAGGACACAGCGGTCAGCGGCCTGGATCAGTTGCTGCGTATTCATCACCCTATTGTATACTCCGCCTCATTCTTACCATAAAGGAAATCAAGAGAAGATGAGCTATTATAAAAGACACCTTTTTTTCTGTACCAACCAGACCGAAGAGGGAAAGCTCTGCTGTAACCAGCATGGTGCTAAAAAAATGCACCAATATGCAAAAGATCGGGTGAAACAGATGGGGTTGCACCAGCCAGGGGACTTTCGAGTCAATAAATCGGGCTGCCTGGGGCGCTGTGATCAGGGGCCGGTGGTTGTGGTCTATCCTGATAATGTCTGGTACACCTATGTCGATCGTGAAGATGTGGATGAGATTATTGACGAGCATCTGCTGCACGGGCGTGTTGTCGAGCGCCTGACGTTGTAGTGGCCGCTGTTTCAGAGAGAGAGCTGATCAGCGGGGCTGTAGGCAATATTGAGGTCTGGCTGGAGTACCCAAAGTCGGCACCACAGGCTATTCTGGTGGTGGCGCATCCTCATCCTCTCTATGGGGGAACCATGCAAAACAAGGTGGTCCACACCGTGGCTCGTGCAGGTATCGCTGTTGGGGCTGCGGTTGTTCGCTTTAACTTTCGAGGGGTGGGCAAGAGTGAAGGAGCGCATGATCAGGGTGAGGGAGAGCAGCAGGATCTATTGATCGTGATTGAGTGGGCCAGAGAACAGCTGGTGGGGCTGCCTTTATGGCTTGCGGGTTTCTCCTTTGGGGCACGAATCGCTCTACTGACATGGGAACGGTCGGTTGCCCAGCAACTGTTGTTGGTGGCTCCCCCTTTGCGTCTCTATTCGGATATGGATGCCATTGAGCGGGTGGATCTCCCCTGGTCGGTGTTGATCGGTGATGCTGATGAGGTTGTCTCATTTCGTGCGGTTGAGGCGTGGGTGGGTAGACAGCTCAATCCTCCCCATTTTGAGGTTTTTCCGGGGGCGAGCCACTTCTTTCATGGTCGATTAGTGGAGTTGAGGGAGGTAACAGAGAGGCTACTGCTACAGAAGTGACGCTTTTTGCTATTTTTCCCTTGCGGCAAGAAGCCCCATTCTGTAGAATTTGCGCTCTTTTCCGAGAGCTTCCTCCTTAAGGGAGTTCCGTGTGTTGTTGAATTAGAATTCCGGAGCAGTATTGATGAAAACCTTCAGCGCAAAGCCCCATGAAGTCAAACGTGACTGGTTTGTGGTGGATGCAGATGGCAAGACGCTGGGTCGTCTCGCCTCTGAGATTGCACACCGTCTACGTGGCAAACATAAGGCCGAGTACACCCCACATGTAGATACTGGGGACTATATTGTCGTCATCAATGCTGAAAAGGTTGCAGTGACGGGTAATAAGCGTCAGGACAAAATGTACCACCGCTATACGGGGTATATTGGTAACCTTAAATCTGTCAACTTTGACAGTCTCAACCAAAAGGCACCCGAGCGGATTATTCAGCTTGCGGTGAAGGGGATGCTACCGCGCAACCCACTGGGGCGCTCAATGATCGGAAAGCTCAAGGTTTATGCGGGTAGCGACCATCCTCACACTGCACAGCAGCCTCAGCCACTTGAGATTGCATAAGTTTATAAAAAGGTTATTTGAATTATGGCAATGACAGAACAGTATTATGGAACCGGTCGTCGTAAGACCTCAACAGCACGCGTCTATCTGCGTCCTGGTTCAGGCAGCATCACAATCAATGGCAAGAGTCTGGATGATTTCTTTGGTCGTCCAACCTCGCGTATGGTAGTTAACCAGGCGCTGGCTGCGGTTGATATGAGTGAAAAGTTTGATATCACCGTCAATGTTGCGGGAGGGGGTATTACCGGTCAATCTGGTGCAATCCGTCATGGAATTACACGCGCACTGATGAACTATGACGAAAGCCTGCGTCCGACACTGCGTGAGGCCGGGTTTGTTACTC
>JABHIC010000318.1 GCA_018671205.1 Gammaproteobacteria bacterium | reverse complement strand
GAAGTCTGGCTTGCTGCTGAGCCTGCGGATTCGGTCCAACACCGTGCTGATAATCATCATTGGCTGATTGATCTCATGGGCGATCATGCTCGACATCTCCCCCAAAGCTGTCATGCGGCTGGCATGAATCATCTGTCCTTCTGCCAGCACATAGCGTTTGATTGAGTCCAGGCGATGCACAATCATCTCATCAGAATCCTCTTTATAGAGTACATCCAGTCCAGTCCCCTTCAGAGACTTGGATTCACTGCGAGAGGTATAGATCAGGGTTAGTGGGTCTCCAGCCCCTTCAAGGGTGCGAAGCTCTCGTGCCAGCTCTACGCCAGTACCATCTGGCAGGTAGTAGTCGAGGATGGCCAGTTGAGGGCGGGTCTGTTGAGCCAGCTTGAGGGCACTGTGTTTATCTTCTGCAAGAATGACCTCATAGCCGTGAGTGGTGAGCAGGCTGTAGTAGACCTCCCGTATGGTCGCAGAGTCATCGACAAACAGAATACGAAAGGCGTCATCATGGCCGCTGGGGAGTACTAGATTATTCACCTCGCGTTGTAGTCCCCAAACGCCCACCAAGCGCCTCATCGCATTAACGCGCAGTATGAAGCGTTCAAGGGGCTCCCCTTTATTGATCAGTTCAATGGCGCCAGCCGCCAGTGCTTGATCAATAACCTCGGGGTGTTGGGAGTGCATGGCACAGACTATCCCTTGGGTATGTGGATTTTGGTGTAGTTTGCGGATCAGCTCATCACCATTGCCATCGGGCATGGTGTAGCCAATAATCCCGATGTCGGGTTGATGCTCCTTAGCAATCTTCAGCGCCTCGGATACAGTGCTGGCAGGGAGCACCTCGTAACTGTGCTTCTGTAGTAGGTCCGTATAGACGGAAAGAATGGTTGTAGAGTCATCAACCAGCAGCACCTTCATTATCGTTCTCCTCATTCTTGCTTGCCTTGCCGTATGAGCTGGAGTAGAGGGTGTTTCGGGTTAAGCTGTTGTACCTGCTCTATATGCTCTTTCTGGCATGTCTTGATGCCTTTTTTATTGAGCACCATGGCAATGATAGCATGCGCGTCAGCCTTATCCTTGTTGGGTAGGTAGTGGCTGTTACTTTTTAAGGAGCCAGAAAACGCTTTTTCAGCCTCCTCAAGGGCCTCCATCTCATTGCCGGAGTCAATCAAGACTCTCGCTTTGCCGACATGTGCCCAACGGGCCCAGGCCGGATGTTGATCAATCAATTGATCATAGATCCGGATAGCCTCGCCAAAGCGCTTGCACTGGTAAGCCTGTTCTGCAGACTTGCGTGTTATCTCAAGGCAGCTGCGAGCTGCTGTTGTGTTAATTGATGTAGAATTATTCCAATGGATAGGTGCTTTTGTTGACTGGTTCTGTGGCTGATGTGAGTGGTGGAGCCCCCCTTTTTGAAAGACGCTATCTGCTCCAATTTGAGCCTTTCTCATTATGGTGTTGACCTGACTGGTTTCTACGGCATCGACAAACAAGAGTCCATCATCATGTAGTAGCGTGTTGAAAATCTTCGTCATTTTTTCACAAGTGGGCTGATCAAAGTAGATCAGCATATTATGTGAGAAGATCAGGTGATAACCAGGGGTAAGAAGGGAGTGAGCCTGGGTAAGTAGGTTCATTCGGATAAATGTCACACTGTGACGTATTTTAGGGTGGATGGAGTAAGTTTTGGAGTGTTGTGTAAAGTGGCTCTGAATAAAATGATCGGATACTTGTCGAAGCGCGTATTTACGGTATCTACCTTGTAGCGCTTGCTGAATGGAGCTTTCAGCAATGTCGACAGCGGTAATTTCAACCTGAGTGAGGTCAATGCCGTGCTCCTGCAGCAGCATTGCAAAAGAGTAGGGTTCTTCGCCCTGAGCGCAGGGGGCTGAAAGCACACGAGGACGAATCCCTTTTTTCAGTAAAGGTTGAATGACATGCTGTATGGCTGCCATCATGTTCTTCTTGTGGCGCAAAAAAAAGGACTCATGCGTGGTGATGGCATCAATAAACGGTTGTGAGTTGATGTCTCCGCGCATCAATTGGTTGATATATTGAGGTTCATTGAGTTTTGAATTTGCAATCAGCACCTTCAGTGTAAGCTCTACCGGTTTCTGATTAACCGAGGTGATGTGGATGCCTGTCTGTTGTTTAACCCAGCTAAACAAGGTTTTGTAGATTGGAGGAAGCTGTTTCATGAAGGGCTAGAGATGGCGGTTTATTTTTGTTGCGAGATGTTCTGGTGGATAGCCATGCTCTTGGTTAGTGGCAAGGCGAGCAGCACGTGGCATAGCATCGATGACTGCGCTCTGCTCATCTTGAGTAAGTACAATGGCTCCTGTTTGAAGCATCTCTTT
>JABHIC010000045.1 GCA_018671205.1 Gammaproteobacteria bacterium | reverse complement strand
AGGAGTATTTGGAACATCATAGAGAACCGTCGAATGGGGATACCGGAAACATTATTCTGGAATAGGGAGGCGGACTTTCAGTCCGCCGGAGCAACCTATGGACTTTCAGTCCATAGTTGTTGAGTAAAATTCCTTCATACAAACAGTCTCATTCCGTTCTCTTTCAGCCACTGCCGACACCCCTTATAGTTGGGGATCACCCGTTCCACACTGCTCCAAAAGGCGGATGAATGGTTGTGCTGGAGTATATGACAGAGTTCGTGAACGACCACATAGTCAACGATGCGGTTCGGTGCGATGATGATCTTCCAGTTATAGCGAATATCCCCGTGGCAGGAACAGCTCCCCCAGCGTGACTTGTACTCTCTCACCACAATGGAGTTCGGCACCACCCCGAGAAGTTTGGCATAACGAACCGTCTTCTCTCCGAGCCGCTCTTCTGCGTGGTGCTGATACCACGCTACCAGGGCTGCACGGACATCACCATCAGCCCCCACCAGTAACTGTCCCCCCTTTAGCTTAACTCCCTCTTTACTATTATGGATCAGATTGAGGCGGTAATTTGTCCCCAGGTAGGTGAAGGACTCACCACTCACATAGGCCTTGGGCACGATGGGCTCCATCTCCGCCTGAACACGTAGTTTCTCCAGAACCCAGGGGCTCTTTTTTCGAATTAGCTCCTTCAACCCGCTTTGTGAGAGTCGCTTGGGAATGGTAATTTTCACCTCTCCCTCAATAATTTTGATCGATGCACTCTTCTTTCGGTGGGTGCGGACCAGCGTAAAGGGGAAGTCCGCTTCGACCTCATCAGAGCGGTTGAAAAAGTGAAGTTTCATCAACCCGCCCGACGCCAACGGTGAAATCGTCTCACCCATTTCAGCAACCCCTTGGGGGCATGCTCCCGTTTCCATTTCCCCGCCACCCGCTGATTAATCTCAACGAAGGTGGGATAGGGGTGGATCGTAGCGAGAATCTTGTTCAGCCCCAGACCATGACGCATAGCTAACACATACTCCTGTAGCAGATCCCCTGCGTGCTCGCCGACAATGGTGACCCCAAGAATCTTGTCCTTTCCGGGTAGCGTCAGAACCTTGATCCACCCCAGTAGCTCAGATTCGGTGATCGCCCTATCCAGTTCAGAGAAAGGAAACTGAGTAACCTCATACGCCACCCCCTGGCGCTCGGCTTCACGCTCATTGAGCCCCACCCGGGCAATCTCCGGTGTGGTAAAAGTGACTCTCGGCATCACCTGCTCATTGACCTGAAACTGCTTGAGGAAACCAAACAGGGCGTTCACGGCGGCACTCCATGCCTGGTTAGAGGCGGCGTGGGTGAATTGGTAGGAGCCCGCCACATCTCCACAGACGTAGATTGAGGGGCAATGGGTCTGTAGGTAGTCGTTGGAGGCAATGGCTCCTCCCTCATGGGTACGGATACCCACCCGCTCCAGCCCCAACCCCTCGGTGTTGGCGATACGACCCGTGGCAACCAATACCTGATCAAAGGCCAGCTCTGCCACAGCCGCAGACGGATTCAGACGGTCTCGGTAGCGCAATATCTGCTCATCACCCTCCCGGACAAAACTCACGCTCTCTTTATGGAGCAGTAGCTCGATCCCCTCCTCCTGCTCAAACTGTCTCCCCATCAGTGCGGAGAGCGCTTCATCCTCACGGGGAAGCAGAGTATTCCGACCCAGCAGTGAGACCCTGGAACCGAGCTGAGAAAAGACCTGTGCCAGCTCACAACCAATGGTACCAGTACCCAGTACCAGCAGCCGTTGAGGTAGGGTTCGTAACTTCCAGATGGTATCGGAGGTGAGGTAGTCGATCTGCTCAATCCCGTCAATTGCCGGGATACGTGGACGTGCCCCAGTAGCAATGATGATGGTGCGGGTGGTGAGACTCTGCCCGTTCACCGAAACGGACCAGGGCGAGGTGATGGTCCCCTCCCCCTGCAACACCTCTACCCCCAGTTCGGTATAACGCTCTACCGAATCATTGGGCGCAATGGTCTCAACCACCTGCT
>JABHIC010000317.1 GCA_018671205.1 Gammaproteobacteria bacterium | reverse complement strand
TATGTAGATGCCTATCTGCGAGGCGCAGAGATTGTCAGCATCAACCCCATCGGTAATGGTAACTATGAGACTGTCGTTGAGATGGTCATTGACAAGGACTTCTTTGATCTTGCCAACAGCTTCTGATCTACTGCTCATGTACAAGCAGCGGTTGCTCCTCCCTCCTCCCCTCATCCTGACCCTCCCCTATCCACGGGGAGGGGAGTTGTAGCGGAGATGAGATGGCAACCACAACCGGAACATCCCCCAAAGGGCTACTCAACGCCCTTGCCCTGTTTATCGGTACGGGTCTCTTTGGCCTCGCCACCCTCTTTACCCTGCTGATTCTCGATGTTCGCCATAACCAGCAACGGCTTATAACGCAGCTCTCATCACAAGGAGAGCCGCTCGCACCAATAACCCATTTACAACCTTCCGTTACTGCACCGCGCTCTTCATCTGAAAGAGAAGAGATTGAGCGGATCGGAAGACAACTGACCCAGATCCAGGCCACGCTGGAGGCACTGCCTCCCCCCCCTGCCGATCGGGCAGATCAGCTCGATGCGCTCCTCAACCAGCTCCATCAGCTCGACCAAAAAATTGACCCACTCAGCAGCCATCTGACTCAGCTCTCCGCTGCAGCAACCATCGCGAAGGCTCAATGGCAGAGTAAACTGGAGACACTCTCCCGTGCGCATGTTCATCAGCAGGCAGAGATGGTGGCGCTACATGAAACCGTCGACAAGATGGCTCGGCAACAGCAGAGTGAACCCGGTGAGAAACCGCTCATTCAGCAGATTACCCAAAAGGTCGCCCAAAAAGTCATTCAAGAGGTCACCCAGGAGGTTGGCCAACAGATCAAGAGGCTCTCTGATACGATCTCCCGTTCCGCTCTCTCGTCCTCACCTCCAGCAGAGTGGAGAGAGATCCGCAATCAACTGGAGCAGATAGAGAAGATAGTCACTACCGTTGAGAAGCGTCCCCTCCCCCCTCCCTCGCCCTCAACTGCTGCAATTCCTGCTGAGCAGCTCGACATCATCCAGAAAAAACTGGAGCAGCTTACCCGGGCAGAGAAAAGCAACAATCTCATCACGCCACAGGTACAATCCAACACCATAAAACCCTATAGCTACCAGGCTCGCTAGACGATTGATATGAAAATCCCCCCGTCGAAAATCACTTTCAGGGCACTGGCCATTACCACGGCCCTCTTCTGCAACAGTGCATCAGCCCTCTTCCTCACCTCTGAGGGGAAGGCACCCGTCCGCCACAATGATCTCTCAACCGCCCGTTACCTGGCCACACTGGATGCAATGAATCAGGCCAGCCTGGAGAATGGAGCACAGGTTACCTCAGAGACCATTATGAATAATTTTTCAGTCCGCTCAGACACTGTGCGTATTCGAACCCAGGGCAAGGTCGGAAAGATCCATATGCTGGATGAGTGGCAGGAGGAGGATATATACTACGTTCGTATCTCTGCCGAGGTGAGTGATAACCCACTCAACTGTGGCTCACCCACGGCACTGGTTCACAATAAGCGCCTGGGTGTCACTCAATTCACCAATCAGGTACCCTCCGAGAGTCAGGATCTGCGGGGGGTTGAACAGGGGTTAGCCCTGATGATGATCCGTCAGATCAATCAGACCCGGGCCCTGCGGGCCATTGATCTCAGTGAGTATGCCATCACCGATACCCACTATAGTGACCGTCAGGAACAGGTACAGCAGCTGGCACGGCAGAGTGGAGTTCAGTTTATTCTTGCCGGAGCACTGGCTCAGGCCAGCCGTGATGCCATTGGAGACCTGTCCGAGAGCGGGAATATGAAAAATTTCTCCAGTTTAATGGGGTTGGTTCAGGAGAAGGCTCAGAATCGCCATCTGGAGATCGAGACCATACTCTACGATGGTGAGAGTGGTGATACCATCGGTCAGTTCAGTGAGGGTATCAGCCTGTTAGGAGAGACCTATGTGGGACGCAACACCCGTGTCGGAAGCCACGCCTTCCTCTCTACCGAGACCGGAAGTGGTTTTCAGCAACTGGTCCGCACCCAGACCCGTACTCTGGCTGACCACCTCTCCTGCCAGCCGATGACCACCTCCATCAGCACGATTCAGGACCATCTCATCACCCTTCCCGTTGGGCGTAATGCAGGCATCCACTCTGGAGATCGACTGATTATTGTGGCGCGAGACAATCCGCTGAATATTCTAGGTACTCTACAGATGACTCAGGTATCCGAGACACGATCTGCCGGGATGACCGATATTGATGCCAAAACTCTGGGAATCCATACTACCGATCTTGTACGCTCCTGGTAGGCTACGCTTACTCCTGCTACTCAACACGACGCTGTAACTGCTCTACCTCTTGCTGCAGTTCGGTGACAAACCGCTGCAGCTGGATCAGGGAACCCGTGAGGCGGGCACCCAACCTCTCTTCTCCATTACAATAATCTCCCTCAGCTTTGAGCTCATTGAGCGACTGACTGAAGGCCTTTAACTGCGTCTGCCCCTGGCTCATTTTATTCCGGCTGGCATTTGCTGCACTCATCGCCTGACTGGAGATCTCTTTCCACGCATCTACCCGCCCCCGGATCTCTCCGGTAAAATCCTGACTTCGCTGCGCCAGGGTACGTACCTCATCAGCAACCACAGCAAACCCACGCCCCTGATCCCCCGCACGAGCCGCTTCAATTGCTGCATTCAGCGCCAGCAGGTTGGTCTGTTCGGCAATCTCTCCGATACCATCCAGCACCCCCCCCACCCCCTCACTATCCACCTCAAGCTGGTAGACCTGCTGGCTCGCCTTATCAATCTCGGATGAGGCATCGGTCACCATTAGGGAGAGTTGTTGCAGATTATTCATACAGACCGAGAGGTAATTGCTATGTTCCACTGCCCCCGACTGCTCTACTGTAGCGGGTTCTCCCCCCTGAGACAGGGCCAGCAACTCATCCACCACCACAGCCAGTGGTTGAATGTTCCCTGCCAGGCTCTGCAACGCACGGCCCATCTCCCCCGACTGCTGTTCCAGTTGGTTCAGCCGCTGTTGATCGACTGTTGGTTGAATCGGAGCGGCTGTTCTATGGATGACCGGTGGTGCGGAGCGCTCTAGCTCCAGCAGCTGTAGGCGGTCGGCCATTCGGCTCAGAAACTGAGCTAACGCTGTCTCACTCTCTGCGGCCAATTTCCGCAGGGGCTCCTCCTCTGCCTCAATAGCCATCAGTCTCACCAATAACTGCGCGTAACGCTCATCCTCAACGCACTCTGTTACCGCCTGCTCTGGCTGCCGGGATATCTCACCATAACGCTGTAGACGGAGGGCGAGATATCCGATTGCAGCCAATAATGTGGCCGTTAACAGAACGACCAAACTGATAATTTGCTGATCATCCAGACTCTCAATCACAACAACCCCCTCTGTTATATATAGTCGTCTATATGTAGTAGTCGACCAGACCAATTCGGTCAATGGCCATGGTGGAGGCCGACATCACCGCCTCTTCCTGATCCACTCCAAACGGATCACTCTGACCATTTCCACCGCCTCTGCCCTGCTCACCATCATCAGACTCTGCTGACTGCTGCTCACGCTGTCCCACATTGACATCCACCAGGGTAATCCCCTGCTGCTCCAACATTTCCCTGATCCTGTGCACTGAGGAGTCAAGAACATCACGCACGTTGGCATTTCCACTCTGGAAAACCAGATGTGCCTGATCACCGCTGATGGCCAGTTTCACCTCAAGCAACCCAAGATTTGGGGGATTCAGACGAATCTCGGCAGTCTGAATCTTTTTATTCGCCATCAACAGGATTCGGTCCCCCAGCTCGGTGGCCCACTGCCGCGACTGCGGAGGCACCGTCATCCCTTTCAGCTGAACCGCCCGCTCTGTTGAGGAGGGGTTGAGTGGATCCATTCCGGAGAGCAGACTTGATCCCCCCCCGGCCTCTGCACCCCCTGCTGCCGCCCGCTCAACCATGCCCGCCTCCAGACCACTTCCCGTAGTACGCTGCTCTTTGAGTGCATTCATGGCGAGCTGAAAGTTGGCCTCCTCCTTCATATAGATAGACTGATTCCCCCTCTGTAGCTCAGGGGGGATGGCTGAACCACGCCCCTTCCACTCCCTGGAGTTGAGCAGATCCACATCGATCTCAATATCATCAACAAGAGCCTCCTGCAGCTCTGCTTCGGTCTCACCGGCGCTCACTCGCTCCTGCTCTCCGGCAACAAACTGTGCGAGAGCTATTCCCCCTTGGGATTCTACCACCTGCTGCTGAGAGAGCTCTCCTATCAACCCCTCTCCCAGGCCGCTCTCATCTCCCTCTTCGCCCTCCGTGCTGAATAGTTCGGTCAGGAGATAAGCCTCTTCCACAGCATCACCTCCCTCCTCTTCTCCCTCTGCATGCTGCTCGCTATGCTCGCCCTCTGCCATCTCTTCCTGTTCAGTGGACTCTCCATCCTCCTGCTCCTCCCCTTCCCCATTATTGTCTCGACTCTCCGACGCCTGCTCCGTCGTTGAGCGGTCCTCTTTGCCGCCCTGCGGCAAATTATTCCGCTCCTGCTCATTCTGGGGAGGATCATTGCTCTCTATCTTCTCCTGTAACAGGTTGGAGAAGCTGTCATCGGCTGATTTCAGCCCGCCAGAGCGGTTATGGTCTGAATTCGATGATGAAAAATCAGTAGAGATTGATGAAGAGCCCGCTTTATTATTGTTCTGTGGGGCCAGTAAGGGGTTGTTATTGATAGATTCCATCCATTTTTCCTCGATACATGAGTGTTACTGGATAGAGAGAATGCAAGCGTTGTACCAAACCATGAGCCTGTCCGAGAATAGTAGTTAAGGAACCTCTGATCAAGTCATGTACGATTGCCTCACGCCTATAGCTCCCAATATCTTCGTTGAAAATCTTACCAATAGCGGGCTATCTTTCGATGACCGTGAATGCCACAGGGCATTCATAGCGTTATTGGCTGCAATCTTCGCCTTGATCTTGAGCGCTATAAGCGCGATCCAATTCGCACAGACTTAATCAGAAGTTCCTTAATGAGGTCGAACCAGATCATCCATCTGCTTCTGCTCCTCCCTCTTCTGCGTCTGCTGTCGTAGTGCCCGACGCTGCTCACTCGCCTTGTTCAGTGCCCGACGACGCACCCGCTTCGCGATCCAGATCTTGCGTAAGCGGATCTCCTGCTCGCCTCTGGCATCAATCTGATTCCGCTGCCCCTGGATGGCCTGCTCCAGCTTCTGTAGAAAAGAGAAGCGGTTCTTGATCTGCTGAACAGAGAGCGTCACTCCGGGGAGGCGCACCTCCTGATGATACTCTTTGCGATACTCAATCAGCTCATCCAGCTTCTGCTCTTGCCCCTGGATCTCATCCCGGCACCTTGCCAGCTCAGCATAGGCCTTCTTCTCTGCATCTTCTGCAATACGAATAACGCTGTCTAACCGGCTGGCATCCGCTCGTTGAGCCATTTAACCTGGAATCCTCTGATTAAGCCTGTGTGAATTGAATCGCGCTGACGCAGCAGCCACTAAAAAAGTACATTTTTAGAGGTGCCCTGGCTAACTTCCATCCTGCTGATTTTGGAAGACCTGCACCAACTGGGTGATGCTGCCATTAATATCAGCGGCCTCTCCCCGGTTCTGATGCAGATACTGGTTCATCAGCGGATAGTATCGAATCGCCTCATCAATCCGAGGATCGCTGCCTCGCTGGTAGGCACCCACACTAATCAGATCCTCGTTCTGGGTATAGCGCCCATAGATCTGGCGAAAGTGTTGTGCCAACTGCTGGTGCTCCGGGCTGATAATGTCATTCATCACCCGGCTGACCGATGACTCTATATCAATGGCGGGATAACGACCACTAGCGGCAATATCGCGTGACAAGACAATGTGTCCATCAAGAATACCGCGTGCGGCATCGGAAATCGGCTCATCATGGTCTCCACCCTCAACCAGTACCGTATAAAATGCGGTGATGGAGCCCCCCTTTTCTCCACCCATACCGGCACGCTCGACCAGTTTGGGTAGTTTTGCAAAGACCGAGGGTGGATACCCCTTGGTGGCCGGTGGCTCACCAACGGAGAGACCAATCTCACGCTGTGCCATGGCGAAACGGGTCAGAGAGTCCATTAACATCAATACATCTTTTCCCTGGTCCCGGAAATATTCGGCGATGGTGTGGGTCAACATCGCACCATGCATCCGCATCAGGGGAGAGTCATCGGCCGGAGTCGCCACCACCACGGCCCGGCGCATCCCCTCTTCGCCCAAAATCTTCTGGATAAACTCCTGAACCTCACGTCCACGTTCACCAATCAGACCGACCACCACCACATCTGCGGCGGTCAACTGAGTCATCATCCCCAGCAACACACTCTTGCCCACTCCACTGCCGGCAAATAGCCCGATACGCTGCCCCTTTCCCACCGTAAGCAGTGAATTGATCGCTCGAATACCGACATCCAGTGGTTCATGAATGATGGCACGATTGAGTGGATTCACCCGCTTACCGTTGAGTGAACGGTACTCATAGGCATCAATAGCCCCCTTACCATCAATCGGGTTTCCCGCACCATCCACAACCCGACCCAACAGGGCATCACTCACCGGGATTTGAAACTGTTTACTACCGGGAACCACATGCGCCCCCTGCGTCACCCCATGAATCTCGCCCACAGGCATCAGGAAGAGGCTCTCATCTTTAAAACCGACCACTTCGGCCTCAGCGGTTGAGCCATCCTCCAGCTCAATCGTACAGCGTCCTCCAAGTGGGGCCTGACAGCCCACCGCCTCCAGGGTGAGCCCAACCATTCGCCGCAGCCGCCCCTTGATAATGGGTTCTCGCTCTACCGCGGCGCGCTGTTGCAATCGCTCCAGGGCACTGTGAACACGTCCTCCCTGTGGTGACGACTCCAAATTACGGCTCCTGCTGCGCCGACGAGGGTTCCGGGGCGATGGGCTCGCTACCCTCCTCACTCGCTGCAGAAACCTCCTCTACCTCTGCGACGGCCTCTTCTGGCGCGTGCATCTCTGCATCGCTCTCCTGCCCGTGCTCTTCTCCCTCTTCTGGGACTGCCTCTGGCTGCTCCCCATTCTCAGTCGGTTGATCAAGTTCCAGATCCAGGTCACCAAAGAGCTGTTTCACGGATTGCTGCAGGCGCTGCTCTACCGTCTCGTCCGCACTGAAGTGGGGAGAGTCGATACGACACCCTCCGCGACTCATCTGCTCATCACTTTCCAGTTTCCATTGGTAGCCATTGTCTACAAGCTTCTCTCCTGACTCAATCAATGCCCTGTCTTGCGGATGCAGAGAGATCCGCACCTCACGCTCGGTCATTGGAAGCTGCTGAAATAGGTTATTGACAATGCCAACAACATGTTCAGGTTTAATCGACAGTTCGCTCTTGATCACCTCACGGGCAATCTGTACCACCAGCGAGGCAATGGCCCGATCCACCGTCTCATCCAGCTGACTCTCCAGTGGATTCTGAAGCCCCTCCAGTAGAGGGATCAATGGCTCAAACAGGGCATCTGCCTGTTGACGAACCTCCTCCTGCTGCTGCTGTCCCACTGCTGTAGCAGCCTGTAGCCCCTCACTCTCACCCTTCTCCAGCCCCTGCTTATAGCCCTCTTCATAGCCCTTCTCATGCCCCTCTGCGTGACCTTTTTTGAGCCCTTCCTGATAGGCATCCTCATGCGCCTGCTGAAGTGCCTTCTCCTCTTTACTCAGCTCAGGCTCCTCCGATTGAAGCGCCATTTCAGCACGAATATTGGGAGGCTGCCAAGCTGTTGCGGAGGCAACCATCGACTCATCTGCATGGATCAGTGAGACCACATTTCTCTTTACACACTGCATCGCCGTCTCCCTGAAAATTCACTTACGGGCATCTCTAAAAATACACTTTTTGAAGCCATCCATTCTGGAACAGGGCGGCTAGACGTACTCCTCACCACCGGCACCTCCGAGCGCAATCGTGCCAGCCTCGGCCAGCTTCTTGGCAATCGCGATAATCTCTTTCTGAGCCTCCTCAACCTCACTCAGTTTCAGGGGTGGCATCACCTCCATATCTTCGACCATCATATCTGCTGCACGCTTCGACATATTACCAATAAACTTATCTTTCACATCATCATCTGCACCCTTGAGCGCAATCGCCAACTTGTCGGTTGGAATATCCTGCATCATCGCCTGGATACCTCGATCATCCACACCCACCAGATTTTCAAAGACAAACATCTTATCTTCAATCTCCTGACGCAGCTCTGGATCAATCTCTTCAATACCGGCCAAGATATCCTGATCTGCCCCGCCTTTAACATAGTTGAGGATATTCGCTGCCGAGGAGATACCTCCCACCTCATTGGAGGTGACACCACTGGATGAGGCCACCTTGTCAAAGACATTATTGAGCTCAATCAGTGCATCCGACTGCACCCCTTCCGCGGAGGCAAGACGAAGAATGACATCCGTCTGCAGACGTGGAGCAAATCCGGAGATCACCTCTGCGGCATGCTCGTCCTCAAGAAAATTGAGAACCACCGCAATCACCTGCGGATGCTCATTACGAATCATCTCGGTCACAGAATTCGCATCCATCCACTTCAGTGACTCCAGCCCCTTCGCTGTCGCACCCAGACTCATCCGGTTCAGCAGGCTATCTGCCTTTTCAGCACCCAGGGTTTTGGCCATTACCTCACGAATATAGGAGTCAGAATTGATCCCCATTGCGGTCACACCCTGGGTCTCCTGAATAAAGAAACCCAGTACCCCTCTCAACTCCTCGGTGGTCACATTTTCCAGGGTGGACATCGCAAGGCCGAGCTCCTGCACCTCCTGGGGATCCATATTCTTGAGGATATTTGCGGCATTATCCTCGCCCAGTGCCATCAATAACACGGCGGTTCGCTGAACACCATTAAAACGGGAGATATCCGGCTCACTCACTGCTCTATCTCCTCCGCTCCCTCAGCCGACCAGTTTTTCATTACCTGTGTAGCCAACTCATTATTATTGGCTACAATCTCCTGTGCAGCCCGCAGTCGCTCTTCATACCCCGGTGGCATTGAGCCATCGAGAATCTCATCACGTTCACGCTCTTCCAGCTCTGCCTTCGCCTCATCACTCAACTCCTCCTCTTCCGCCTCCCCTTCACCCTCCACTTCTTCACCCGCTACGGTGTCAGCCTCAGCCGGTCCGACTACGGTTCTCACCATCGGCCTCAGGACAAAGAAAATCAGTGAAAGTACTACAATGGCTGCAAATAACTGCTTGGTCAAAGGGATAAACCAGGGCTGCTCCCAGATCTGCAGATCGGGCAGTGGCTCAACCTCCGTCAGACGGAATGGCGCACTACTCACCGTCAGGGTATCACCACGCGACTCATCGAAACCGATCGAATCTTTCACCAGCGAACGGATTTGCTCAATCTCTGCCTCGGTCAATGGACGACGGACGGGCGCTACGGTGGGGGCAGGGGTACCCTCTTCACCCTCTGCAGGCGCCGCATCATCTGCTGCCGGGGCGGTGGCTGCCACCTCCTCAAAAGGCTCATCCACCACAACGGCGATAGAGAGGCTCTGCAACACGCCCGGTGCCTTTTTACTGTGACGCAAGAGACGATCCATCTCATAGTTTCGGGTCTTGCGAGAGTTGTTATAGCCTTGTATGGATTCGCTGTTCTCTTCATCCAGTGCCTCTGCATTGTTGGTCAGGGCCCCCGGCACCCCTATTGCTCCCAATGCACCCGAGCGTTCGTCACTCAACTGCTCACTACGGATTGCACCTTTCTCCGGGGTGTAATCCTCCAGTGTCTCCTCAATCGAGGTAAAGTCTATCTTCGCAGAGACCTGCGCACGTACACGCTCCAACCCCATGATCGGACTAAGGATATTTTGGATACGTGCGACATAATTATCTTCGAGATTGCGGATAAAATCTAACTGATGGGTCGAGAGGGCGATCTCATTATCCTCTTGTGTTGTCAACAGTCGCCCCGCCTGATCAATTACAGTGACCTGACTCGACTCCAGATTAGGGATACTGGAGGCAACCATGTGGACAATAGCGGCCACCTGCCCCTTCTCCAGAACACGCCCGGCATAAAGATCTACCACGACTGAGGCACTGGGGGGGGTTCTTTTACGCACAAAAACAGACTGTTTGGGAAGTGCCAAATGGACACGTGCTGAACGCACACTACGGATAGAGGTGATCGACTGCGCCAACTCCCCTTCCAGTGCCCGGTTATAACGGGCCCGTTCACGAAACTGACTGATACCAAAACCATCATCTTTTTCCAACACATCAAACCCGGTAGCCGCTGTGCGGGGCAGCCCCTTTGAGGCCAGAAGCAGTCGAGCCCGATTTATCTCAGCGGATTCAACCTGAATCGCACCGGTGGCAACATTGAGTTTATAACGGATCTGGGCAGTGTCCAGTGTCGAGACCACCTCGGTAATCTCCTGTTGGTCAATCTGGGTAAAGAGAATTTCGTAGTCGGCCTCTTGTGACCAGAGTACGATCCAGAAGCCGATGGCAATACTTGCCGCTAAAGCGACCAGCATACTGACCTGCCGGGTAACCGGCATATCCGCTAATTTTGCAAGGAGTCCTTGGGGTTCTTCGGACGCTGTTTCAGGGTCCAGCGTTGCTACGTCTGCTTCAGCCATGAGGGTTCAGGATTAGATATAATAACAGGTAACATGCTGATTAAACCTGCATATTCATAATTTCCTGATAGGCCGTAATCAGTTTGTTACGCACCTGTGTTGCGGCCTGAAAGGAGACATCTGCTTTTTGCACAGCAACCATCACCTGACCCAGATCTGTGTTGGGATCGCCCTGCTCGAAAGCAGTTTTAAGCCCCCCGGCATCTTGCTGCAGGTCGTTCACTTTTCTTACAGAATCTTTCAGAAGTGCAGAAAAATCAGGCCCTTCTGAAGCTCCTGCCTCAGTCACCGGCGCAGTTGAAGCGGTGCCTTTCACCTCGCTGGAGAGGGTTCGCATCTGCGTCAACAGTCGATTCATCTCTAAATCATTCACGGCTCCACTCCATTAACTATTTGATTACACAAATTTCGATCCATCACACTTACTATTATCGTCCATTAATTGGCATTTGCCACCATATATATCTACTAATGCAGTTACCATGCCATCCGCCACAATCAGGCAGGAATCTCATACCCTGCCTCTTTCAGCCTCGCAATCTTATAACGCAGGGTTCGGGGACTGATACCCAGTTTATCAGAGACCTCCTGTCGCGTCGCCGAATTCGCCAACGCATCGAGGATCATCTGTGTCTCCTGCTCTTTCAGCTTCAGCCCACCCACTGCCGCAGAAGCGCCATCCAGTGAGGAGAGCGGAGGAGCGGAGGCGTGAGCTGGAGAGTCTGGGTAAAT
>JABHIC010000316.1 GCA_018671205.1 Gammaproteobacteria bacterium | reverse complement strand
TGGAGGCGCTGGTTCATGAGATCAATCTTGAGGCGACCCGCCTCGCCCGTGCTGCTGCGGATCGATACTCCACCCCGGATAAACCCCGCTTTGTTGCCGGAGTGATGGGTCCCACCAGCCGTACCTGCTCGATCTCCCCCGAGGTGAATGATCCCAGTTTCCGCAATATCAGCTTTATGGAGCTGGTCGAGAACTACACGGAGTCCATCGATGGTCTGGTTGAGGGGGGGGCAGATCTGCTCCTGGTCGAGACTATATTCGATACCCTCAATGCGAAGGCGGCTCTGTTTGCGATTGATCGCTATTTTGAGACCCATCAGCTGCGTCTGCCCATCATGATCTCGGGAACCATCACCGATGCTTCCGGACGTACCCTGTCGGGGCAGACCACGGAGGCCTTCTACAACAGTTTGCGTCATGCTGAGCCTCTGAGTATGGGGCTCAACTGTGCGCTAGGGCCGGATATGTTGCGTCAATATGCCGAAGAGATGTCGCGAGTCTGCGAGTTCTCTGTCTCTGTCCACCCCAATGCCGGGCTACCCAATGAGTTTGGTGAGTACGATCTCACCCCGGCACAGATGGGGGCCCATGTTGCCGAGTGGGCTGATTCCGGTTTTCTCAATATTGTCGGGGGCTGTTGTGGCTCTTCACCCGACCACATTCGGGCGATTGCTGAGTCGATGGAGGGGAAAACGCCCCGCCCGTTACCAGAGTTTGCCCCGGCCTGTCGCCTCTCTGGGCTGGAGCCGCTCAATATTGGTGAGGAGACGCTCTTCGTCAATGTGGGGGAGCGTGCCAATGTTACCGGGTCGGCAAAGTTTAAGCGGCTGATTCTGAGTGAGGCGTATGAGGAGGCGCTCGATATCTGCCGTACTCAGGTAGAGAATGGGGCACAGCTGGTTGATGTCAATATGGATGAAGGGATGCTGGATGGGCAAGCAGCAATGGTGCGCTTCCTCAATCTGATCGCCTCTGAGCCCGATATATCCAAAGTGCCACTGATGATCGACTCCTCCAAGTGGGAGATTATCGAGGCAGGATTACAGTGTTCGCAAGGAAAACCGGTCGTCAACTCCATCTCGATGAAAGAGGGGGAAGAGGCGTTCCGTAAACATGCAAAGCTGTGTCGTCGCTATGGGGCTGCGATCATTGTGATGGCTTTTGATGAGGCGGGTCAGGCAGATACAGAGGCGCGGAAGGTGGAGATCTGTAGTCGTGCCTACCATATTCTGGTGGATGAGCTGAATTATCCAGCTGAGGATATTATTTTCGACCCGAATATCTTTGCCGTAGCGACTGGGATTGAGGAGCATAACAACTATGGGGTCGATTTTATCGAAGCGACCCGAGCGATTAAGCAGCGACTCCCCCACGCAAAAATTTCAGGGGGGGTCTCTAATGTCTCCTTCTCCTTCCGTGGTAATAACCCGGTGCGAGAGGCCATTCATGCGGTCTTTCTTTACCATGCTATCCAGGCGGGAATGGATATGGGGATTGTCAATGCGGCACAACTGGCCGTCTATGATGATCTGCCAGAGCCACTGCGTAGAGCCGTGGAGGATGTGGTGCTTAACCGGGACCCTGAGGCCGGGGATCGGCTGGTCGAGTTGGCACCCCAATATCTGGGGGATGGTACGGTCTCTGAGGGAGAGAGAGAGGATCAGGCATGGCGTAGCTGGCCGGTCAGCCAGCGCCTGGAATATGCGCTGATCAAAGGGATCACAGAGTTTATCGAGACCGATACCGAAGAGGCGCGTCAGCAGTTCGACAAGGCACTAGAGGTGATCGAGGGGCCATTGATGGATGGCATGAATGGGGTCGGTGAGCGCTTCGGAGCGGGCAAGATGTTTCTGCCCCAGGTGGTAAAGTCGGCGCGGGTGATGAAGAAATCAGTGGCCTATCTTGACCCTTTTCTGCAGGAAGAGAAGGCGGAGTGTCAAATTACGCATCAGGGCAAGATTCTGCTCGCTACGGTGAAAGGGGATGTCCATGATATTGGCAAGAATATTGTTGGTGTAGTCCTGCAGTGTAACAACTATGAGGTGATCGATCTGGGGGTGATGGTTCCGGCAGAGACCATTCTGCAGCGCGCCAGAGAGGAGAATGTTGATATGATCGGCCTCTCCGGGCTGATCACCCCATCTCTAGATGAGATGGTGCATCTGGCGAAAGAGATGAGTCGTCTGAGCTTCACCATCCCGTTGATGTTGGGGGGGGCGACCACCTCCAGGGCGCATACTGCAGTGAAGGCGGAACCGGAATATCAGTACGGTGTGGTGCATGTGGCCGATGCCTCGCGTGCGGTGGGGGTGGCGGCCACGCTCCTCTCTGCGGAGCAGAAGCCCCAATTTTTGGATCAGTTACGTATTGAGTATGAGGGGGTACGCGAGCGTCGTGCGAACAAAAATAGTGCAAAGAGTCTGATCCCCATTGAGGCAGCACAGGCCAATACAACCCCGTTGGACTGGTCTGCATGGAGCCCTCAGCCACCCAGAGTATTGGGCGTAACGGTGCTGGATGATATTGATCTGGGTGAACTGCTCCCCTATATCGACTGGACTTTCTTCTTCCACGCCTGGGAGTTGAAAGGGCGCTACCCTAAAATTCTGGATGACGCAGAGAAGGGAGAAGAGGCCAGTAAGCTCTATGCTGATGCCACTGCGATGTTGAATCAAATTCTGGCAGAGAAGTGGCTTCAGGCAAAGGCGGTGGTGGGGCTGTTTGCAGCCAACACCGTGGGAGATGATATTGAGTTGTACAGTGATCTGGACCGCAGTGAGGTTCAAGCAACGCTCCATCAGTTGCGTAAGCAGGGCAGACAGCCGCAGGGACGCTATAATGAGTCATTGTGTGACTTTGTGGCTCCACGTGAGGGGGGCAAGATCGATTATCTCGGCGGTTTTGTGGCGACCGCAGGCATTGGAGTAGAGGAGAAGGTGGCCGCTTTCGAGGCGGACCATGATGATTATAGTGCGCTGATGCTGAAGTCGGTGGCGGACCGTCTGGCCGAGGCGGTGACGGAGTGGCTACATCAGAAGGTACGTAGAG
>JABHIC010000044.1 GCA_018671205.1 Gammaproteobacteria bacterium | reverse complement strand
GTTACTCACTCAACGATACCATTGTGGTCTTTGACCGTATCCGTGAGAATTTCCGTAAACTGCGTAAGGGGACGCCGCTTGAGATAGTGAATATCTCCCTCAACCAGACGCTCTCCCGTACCTTGATGACCTCGGTCACCACACTGATTGTACTGCTGGCGCTCTTCTTTATGGGGGGAGAGATTATCCACGGGTTTGCCCTGGCACTGATTGTGGGGGTGCTAGTGGGAACCTACTCCTCTATCTATGTGGCGAGTAGTACCATTCTTGCCCTGGGGGTCAGTAAAGAGGATCTGATGCCACCCCAGAAAGAGGGGGAGGAGCAGCCAGACTCTGTGGTTTAGAGGCTGTTATGGGAACCGGTAGGGGCGTGGTTTGCTGTTATCCAGAACCGTGGCTGGGGCTCTATACGGGGTTGTTATCTCTACGCTGGCTTGTGGCAGCGCTGGTTGTAGCTGAAGTTCGCTAAACTGCTGCTGGATACCACTCTCCATAGATGTCAGGCTCTGCTGTAATGGGGTAAGCTCCTGCTGCAGGGTGGCTCGGATCGACTCAATGGTGATGCCGATGTTACTGGCAACGGCCGGGGTCGCGGCTGGAGTGGCCGGTAGCGCAGTGAGTGTGGCCTGTAGTGTCACCAGCTGTTGGCTGATCTGCTCCAGTCTGGAGGTGATCTGGCTGGAGGTGATCGGAGGAGGCTCGATTGATAGGGGCTCTGCTTGTGGTACGGCCTCTGCGATCAGTGGTCCCTCCGCGGCCACCGCTTCTCCGCTCCCCTCTTCTGCTGGCGTGGTCTGAGCCACAGCCACAGCTGTGGTGGTTGGTGGTTGCATCGCGCTATGGGTGGCGCTGAGTGCCTCTTCAATGCGTTGACCGGATTCGGCCAGAGCCATGATCAGGCTGGTGGGGGCTAACCCCTCTACCTGCTCCTCTAGAACAGAGACGATATCAATCTGTTCATTGAGCTGCTGGCTAAGATCATCATTCTGCAGGGTCAGATAGACCACTCCACAGAGGGTCAGAGCAGAGACGATCAATGGGATGTGGTCCTGCAGTGAGCTGCCCTCTGTATCGGGGTCAACTCTGGGGGGGGCCGCAGCTCGAATCGCCTTCTGTACCGCACTGCGTACATCATCACTGACCCGTGAACTCAGCGTGACAACCTCTTCTGAGGCGAGTAAAGCAGCCTCTGCAGCCTGATTGGCTGCATCAGCACTCGCAGTCATCGTTTCGATAGTCTTGATAGAATCCACGGTAGGGTACTCAGTCAGAAAGGGTTATTGATCCGTGAGGGACTGAATACGAACCCGCAGTTGCCGGGTGCGTTCACGAATGGCCTCACTATGTTTTTTTAGCTCATCCATATACTCACTCATCTCCTCACTCACCATCAGCTCAGAGCCACTGCTTTCCTGACTCTCTTCAATCTGTTGGAGTGCATCCTTAATCAGTTCACGCATCTCCTCAGTGGTGTTGCTGGCAACCTCAGTGACATCATTGGCCAGGTCTGCGGCCTCATGTGCCAGTTCGACGGCATTCAGGATAGAGTCCTCCAGTTGGGAGACGGGTGATGATGCCTCCTCTTCCGAGTTTTTTCCCTCTGCGCTCACCATTTCAGTCTCAGTCTCAGTCTCAGCCTCAGCCTCAGCCTCTTCCTCCGCTTCAGCTTCTACCTCTATTTCAGTCTCTATCAGCGTCTCACCTGCGGCCTCTCCCTCAGCAATGGCCTCAGAGATGAAGTCAACCTCAGGCTCCTCATCGTCCTCACTCTCCTCCTCCATCACCTCAGAGAGAGGGTCGTGCATCTCTTTCTCGCTGGTGGCCTCACTCTCGTCGGCACTGTCATCCTCATCAATTGCCGCCTGAGCAAACATCGCCTCCAGCTCATCCCCATTGGGCTCATCAACACCTTTTTCGTCACTCATAGTCACCGCTCCTTACGCTTCAGTTGTTCATTTTTTTGACACAAAATATAGCTCTGTATCGGTTATAGCAGAAAGTGTGCCAGGCAGGGGGTTATTCGGGAATAGAAGCGCTTAGTGAGGGTTCTATGAATAGTTTTATGAGACGCTTAATAGGATAAAATAGTCAGGGTTCTCTTTATGTCTCTTTAATATCCTGTTTTTTTATAAAGCCAGTGGCTGTTGGTGCTATATTTTATCTGGGAGTGTGGTTGGGCAGTCGTGCAGCTGCTAAATTAAGCGGTGACAAGAAAACGACACATTGAGTTGGTATGGAGTTTGCTACGACAGTTGTAGAGCGATCTGTAGGGTGTGCAGATTTACTATTTATTGACACGGGAGTGGCGAATAATGAACAAAATTATTGATTGGGTAGAGTGGTTGGGAGAGGAGTGGCTCCGTTTTTTGATCTGGTTCTCAATGGGCTTGATTGCACTTCCTATGGGGATATCGGCAGTGACCGGGTGGATCAATCTGGACCGTTTTTATGATGGTCTGGTGCCTGGAAACTTCAATATGGGGGTGATGTTACTGGTTGTGGCCCCCTATCTGCTCTATCTGGCCTATCGTATTGTCTACCGCCCTCGGGTAGAAGAGGATGAATTTTATGACGATGAGCTTGAGCAGGGAGAGACGGCTTAGGGGAGTAGATAGAGAGAACCCCGGAGGAGGGTAGCGATGGCTACCCCTCTCCGGGGTTTAATTTTTTGGCGTATGGCTCTGTTCGGCCTGCCTGATTGGATAGATCTTCTCAAACCAGTGGATCATCAAGCTGGAGCTACCGAGCGCAATCAGCAAGGGGCGAAATTCAGGGTAGAGAAGAGAGGCGGTTACCAATCCTGCACCCATTGCTCCCCAATGAATAAGAGGATAATCAATAGATTTATAACGGTGGTCTTTTTTTGGTAAGAATTTATTTTTCATTGCGCTTCTGACCTTTTTCTATGGAATGTTAATGCTGTTATAAGGGGCTGGTTTATCATCAGTTTTCTTTTGGTATAGCCGCCTTGATTCTGCTCTATTAACGGCCCAATGGCTGATAACTGTAGTGTAGTGAGCCCATTTTTTACTACTTTGAGGGTAACTATTCAGGGGTCATTTCCATAAACTCAGGCCACCGTCCCTCGTAGAGCAGTCTCAAAGCCTCAGAAGAGGATACTCCATTCTTCTGACAGGTGGAGAGATAGCTGCGTATGCGAGCAAACATCATTGCCCCTTT
>JABHIC010000043.1 GCA_018671205.1 Gammaproteobacteria bacterium | reverse complement strand
GTGTACATGCGAGTACATGAGGACTCGAGTACGGAGCTGACGCAGCAATCACTGAAAAAGTGCATTTTTAGAGGTGCCCTTGCAATATGTTAGTCTTATTTCAAGCAATTTTAGGATTATAAACGTCCCGCAGCGCTGCCACTGGAGAGTACATCGCGCACCTGCTCTGCCCCCTGCTCCAATGAGTCACACCGTCCCAGGTGATGGAGCACCAGGGTGGCACTCAGTAGCAGAGCATCAAAGGTGATCCCTCTCTGCCCCTGCAGTGCGGCCACTCCCGCCTCCGCGGCATACTTAGAGATCTCCTCATTCCCCTCAACACCTGGTGGAATCGACGGTGCACGCAGATCATGCTGAATACCGAGCGCTTCCGGATCTACCACCACCGCTGCCTCCGGCGCATCTCCCACAAATTGATAGGTGGTGGAGGCCTGACGTAGTGAGGCGGTCACCCCCCCCTCCACCCCCCGCACCAGCAACGCAGAGTCAAACCCTGCATGGCGCGCCAGCATCGCATAAATAGCGGCATAGGGCTTATGGACATATCCGGTCATCAGATGGGTCTGCCTTACTCCACGCAGGGGACGGGTCAGTACCTCGGCGGTGGTGATCACACTACGCTTGACCAACTCTTTTCGTAACGGAATCAATTCATGTAAGGGCGCGCAAGAGTGCTGTTGATCGAGATAGGCCCACCCTTTGGCGGGATCAGCCAGCTGAGCGGCCGCCTCATCCACCGAGAGGTCTACATTGACACCGGCTGCCCGCAAAATCTGCCGATGGGTAAAGCCAAACTTGGGGCTAACCGTCTCCAGCCCCTGTGAGACCGCAGGAATCCCCAACTCGGCCAACAACAGTGGCAGAAAAGGGGCCGCAGGCAGGGTACGGTTATAGCCGTTATAGGGGTCCGCAATATCGACCACCTCATCAACCGGTACGGTTAGCTGGGTAGTGAGCTGCTGAATCCCCGTCAGAATTCCCCGGTTCTCCTCCTCCGTCTCCCGTTTCATCCTCAATGCAATAAGAAAGACAGCGGCCTGAACAGCACTTACATGCCCCTCCAGAATGGCCCGCATCCCCACGCGAGCCTCCTCCTGCTCAATCGCCTTACTCAAGGTAGGCCCTGTGGCAATCCGTTGAATAATCGAGTGCATGACTCTTCGTGCCTCATCTGGATCAAGCGCAGACTGTAACTTCATCGATATCTTCCTTTTATGTTTTTGCCGAATTCAGTACAATACTTTAACGATTCAGCTCCGCTGAGGGAACCCCGGAATACGTTACAAATTGACATTTATCACAATTAGTGAATAATACCCCAACTGATTATTATTAAACCAGAGCAATTGCAAGGAGCAAAATCATGAATGTAGATCAACACCTCAAAGTAGCACAGTGGCACATGGAACAGGCTCGTCTGCACGCAGCAAGCAGTGACCACAGCTGTGGATGCCCCGCTAATGAGCACGATCAGAAGGCCATCGATGCTGTCGAGAAAGGCAACATCGAGGAAGAGGTTGCCTGTAGCGTTTAGTCGCCGAACGGTCACCAAATAGAGCCCACTACAGCCATCTGTAGTGGGCTTTTTTTATTTTCCGCCAGAGGAATCAGCTTGTCCCTTTCTATAACGCCCACAGAAATCCAGGGGCAGAGAGCAGCAATTAACCTAGTATTAATGATGATCTGATTTTGTGTGGTATGATTAAATTCAGACCGAATTTACATATAAAGGAGTGCCTTATGCAAGAACAGGTCATGAGTCTAACCCAGTTCAAATCTACGGCTTCTCAATTACTACAACAGATGCACAATACCGGTGAATCCGTTGTACTGACACAGAATGGGTCTGCTACTGCTGTTGTGCAAGATATTGATACCTACAAACGGGATCAGCAGGCACTACTAATGCTAAAACTCATTGCTCAAGGCGAATCAGATGTAGAGCAAGGAAAGCTATATGATCAAAACAAAGTCTTTGTTGATCTGGAGCAGGAGCTGTTGGCAGAACAATGACCGTTCGGCTCTTTTCAGTCAAATGGACCGCAACTGCTCGAAACGATCTCAAATCGATTATCCGTCATATCGCAGTCGATAATCTACTGGAAGCCCGTAGAGTTCTTGATCGCTTGAAGCACAAAGCTGAATCATTGAGCGCCTTTCCTGAGCGTGGGAGAGTGACTCCTGAACTGGATGCCGTAGGGGTATATAGCCATCGAGAGGTTATCTGTAACCCTTGGCGACTGATGTACAGGATCGAGTCGAACAAAGTGTTTGTTGTTGCTGTTCTCGATAGCCGTAGACAGCTACAGGATCTTCTTCTGAGGAGATTAACGAATCCGCCGGAAAACTCCCTCTAAGGAGTTGGACCCTACAGGGGCAGTTTCACTGAAAAGTCCAGATAACGGTAAATCTCGCTACGATTCTGATCAATCTGCGCGGCATATTGCTGATACTCCTCAGGGGTCGGCAGTCGCCCTGACAGGGCGGCCACCGCAGCCAGCTCTGCTGAGGCAAGATAGACATCGGCACCGCTCCCCAGACGGTTGGGGAAGTTACGGGTTGAGGTCGAGACCGCAGTACTCTGTGGTGCAATCCGTGCCTGGTTGCCCATACAGAGGGAGCAGCCGGGCATCTCCACCCGTGCACCGACCCGCCCAAAGAGACTGTAGACCCCCTCTCTACGCAGTTGTGCCTCATCCATTCTGGTTGGAGGGGCCACCCAGAGACGGGTAGGCAGTTGATCAACGGATTCCAACAGCGCACTGACGGCACGAAAGTGGCCAATATTGGTCATACAGGAGCCCACAAAGACCTCATCAACCTTTACCCCAGCCACCTCAGAGAGGAGACGAACATCGTCAGGATCATTGGGGACAGATAGGATCGGCTCGCTGATCTCTGCCAGATCGATCTCGATCAGCGCGGCATACTCCGCATCCTTATCCGCACGGATCAGTTCCGGCTGCTCTAGCCACGCCTCCATCTTCTCAATCCGACGCTCCAGTGCCACACGACTCTGATACCCCTGCTCCACCATCGATTTCAGTAGTGCAATATTGGAGTGGAGATACCCCTTCACAGAGTGCTCACTCAGGGCGATGGTGCAGGCTGCCGCAGAGCGCTCTGCCGAGGCATCTGCCAGCTCAAAGGCCTGCTCCACAGTGAGATCCTCCAGCCCCTCAATCTCCAGAATAGCCCCGGAAAAGATATTTTTCTTACCCGCCTTCTCCACCGTCAGCAGCCCCTGCTGAATCGCAACATAGGGGATGGCATGAACCAGATCACGCAGGGTGATCCCCGGCTGCATCTCTCCCCTGAAGCGAACCCGCACCGACTCCGGCATATCCAGTGGCATCACCCCGGTGGCTGCCGCGAAAGCCACCAGACCAGAACCGGCAGGGAAAGAGATTCCCAGCGGAAAGCGGGTGTGAGAGTCCCCCCCGGTGCCAACCGTATCCGGCAGCAACATACGGTTAAGCCAGGAGTGAATCACCCCATCTCCGGGTTGCAGGGAGACCCCTCCACGATCACTCATAAAGGTGGGGAGGGTTTGATGAACCTGAACATCCACTAGGCGGGGATAGGCCGCAGTGTGACAGAAAGATTGCATTACCAGATCGGCTGAATACTCCAGACAGGCGAGATCCTTGAGCTCATCACGGGTCATCGGCCCGGTCGTGTCTTGTGACCCCACCGTAGTGATCGTGGGTTCACAATACTCTCCGGGGCGCACCCCCACTTTCCCACACGCCTTGCCAACAATCTTCTGCGCCAGGGTATAGCCATTGCTGCGCTCAACAGGCTCTGCTGCGCTACGGAATTGTGCGGAGGGGTCAAGTCCCAATACAGTACAGGCCCTTCCGGTCAGGCCTCGTCCAATAATCAGTGGGATGCGCCCTCCCGCCTGCACCTCATCCATCAACACCTCGGTATTAAGGGTAAACCTGGTCAACACCTCATCCATACCCTGGCGTTTAACCACCCCCTCATAGGGGTAGAGATCAATCACATCACCCATCTCCAGCGTGGAGACATCCAGCTCAATCGGCAGTGCCCCCGCATCCTCCATGGTATTGAGGAAGATTGGGGCAATTTTGCCGCCCAGACAGTACCCCCCACCCCGCTTATTGGGAATATAGGGGAGATCGCTACCCATGTGCCAGAGTACCGAGTTGGTGGCTGATTTTCGCGAGGAGCCTGTCCCCACCACATCCCCCACATAGGCGAGTGGAAACCCCTTCTCTTTAAGGGTCTCCAGTAGGCGCAGAGGCTCATCGATCAAGTCCGCACGCGGCATCTTTAACATCGACTTGGCGTGGAGCGGAATATCGGGGCGAGACCAGGCATCCTGAGCCGGAGAGAGATCATCGGTATTGGTCTCTCCCGATACCCTGAAAACCGTTACGGTGATCTTTTCGGCCAGTGGCTGACGTGCGGTAAACCACTCAGCAGCTGCCCACGACTCGACTACCTGTTTGGCATAGGGGTTGCCCGCCACCATCTTCGCTACCACCTGGTCAAAGGCATCAAAGAGCAACAAGGTTTTGGCGAGTGCGGCAGCTGCTGCAGTGGCCAGCGGCTCATCCCGGTCCAGTGCCGCAATCAGCGGAGCCACATTGAACCCCCCCAACATGGTACCCAACAGCTCAATCGCATGGAGTGGTGTAATTCGTGATACATGTTTCTCAGCGGAGACAATTGCAGAGAGAAAGGCCGCCTTCACCTCGGCCGCCTCATCAACCCCGGCGGGAACACGTTGGGTGAGTAGCTCTAACAGCTGCTCCCCCTCCTCATTATCTGCCTCCAGCAGAACAACCAGCTCCGCAACCTGCGCGGCATTCAGCGGTAACGGAGGAACCCCCTCCGTAGCGCGACTCTCAACATGCTCCTGATACGCTTTTAACATCTATTTAATATCCCCTGTAGGACACCTCTATAATTGTTGCACAGCCTCTCTCGCCCAGGTAATTGACTCCAGATAGGCATCCCTGATCTCTTCAGCCTCTATCCCCGGAAGAGTCACATTTTCCCAGTCAGCCTCTTCATAGGCGCGAACACAACGTAAATAGCGCCCCTTTTCACCCTCATAGTTGAGTAAAGCGACTTTTATCTCACTGGCGAGTGGTATCTCACCCAACAGGTACGCCATTGGTTTATTCATTAAGGCGTCAAGGGAAGAGAAAAGCCCCACAGTGAAAAATACTTTAGAATCTAGGTGCCCCGCTTTCTCTGCAAGAAGTTCACACATTCGCCCCCGAAGCAGAGAGACCGTAGTGATCTCATTCGGTTGATCATTAATGGAAGAGATCGCGACCATTGTCGCCCAGCTTCTCATCGTGCCCTGACCAAGGTAGATAATCGCGGAACGGATAGACGCTATCTCCCTCGACAAGGCAAACCAGGAGGAGTTGAGATAGCGTAATAATTTATAGCTCAGGGTGACATCCTGACTAATGATTTTTTCCATCTCTTCCACTTTGGCATCCGGGTCCTGTAGCTTACCCAGCAACTGGAGCGCAGAGAGACGGTTAGCGGGCAGAGCCTCTCCCTCGACAATATTGGGCCTGCTCAGGAAGTAACCCTGAAAATAGTCAAAGCCCATATCCCTCAATTTCTGGTATTTCTCATGGGTCTCAATCTTTTCAGCCAGTAACTTCAGCTTATAAGGTTTAAGAATCTCCAGATGACGCTCGATCTCCTGCTCCGAAAATTCCATCACATCAATCTTGATGATTTTGACCAGCTCAAGCAGTGGCCTCCATGAGGCATCATAGACAAAATCATCCAGCGCGATAATATAACCGCTCTCATTTAACGCTTTCACTCTGGCAATGGTCTCCTGATCAACCACAACATGCTCCAGTATCTC
>JABHIC010000315.1 GCA_018671205.1 Gammaproteobacteria bacterium | reverse complement strand
TTGTAAACCAAAGCTGGAAGAAATAATCTGCTACAGGAGGTTGACTCAGATGATTCTCCCTTTATAATACGCCGCCTATGCGCCCGTAGCTCAGCTGGATAGAGTACTTGGCTACGAACCAGGCGGTCACACGTTCGAATCGTGTCGGGCGCGCCATATAAGTCAAAGGCTTAGCAGAGTTTCTCTGTTAGGCCTTTTTCATTTTTAGTGCTTTCTCAATTTTTACCCCCACTTTTACCCCCACCTTCGGGATGGCTAGTAATTTGGAAGGGTGTTACAGAAAATCCTCAAACCGCTCCCCCATAATTCCCAGCTTCGCAGATATCCCCGCCAGTGATTGCTGAACCAAAGCATCATGTTCGGCTTTTAGGCGATAGAAGGTCTTCCAGTGCATTCCCTTGGGTTTGCCTCCACTCCAGTTGAGAATACCGGGCTCCCAGCCTAAACGGTCTCTAATCCTGTCTGCTTTGCGTGTTGCCCTGTCATATCCAACCTCTCTCTGACTGGGATAGGCCAGTTGGTGGCAGTGGCGGCAGGCAAATATACTGCCACTATAGAGAAGTGCTACCCGCCTTCCACATCCTCGGGCAGGGCAGATAAACCAAGGCCTCTGGCCACCAAAGGCACAATCACTCCAGTTTAGTTCGACGGGATAGTGTCTATCCTGCCACTCTTCGCTACCACTTCGATGACGGTATTTGAGTACAATCTGATCACTCTCCGTTCGGATCTGGATAGATGATGTAACCTCGCCATTGCGTGACCACTGCCAACTATAGGATTGGTTCAATTTGAGCATTCCATCACGATGCAATCTGCGCACATCCAGTTTTCTGTGATCGTCGGTAGTATCTTTGGCACCGTAGTACCACTGCCTTCCACTTCCTAAACCGCCCATGTTGGATTCCTCCAGCTTTTTACCGAAATCATTTGGGAACTTGCACCTTTTGGATACGCATTATGGGTATTCATTAAACTCTCCAGAATGTTATGGAATAGGAACAAACTGTTCGCACTCTCTGAATGTGGTTCGCCATAGTCCGGCAATGTCCTCGACCTCTCCGCGTTGGCAGTGGCCCAGAAACGGATGGTCAATAGGATTGAAGTAATCACAGTCACCGCAACGAATCACAGTGGGGCGGGGGATTGAATGATGATTGATGCGGTTGATACACCATGGGCAGCTCAAAACCTCATCCTCCATCCATAACCAGATGGGACCACACTGTTTGCAGGTGGCCTTATAGATAAAGTGTTCGGGGATCTCCCCTCGTATCATCGCCTGGCGCTGCACCACGGCTCGGGCAAAGGCATCTAGTTCCTCGATGCTGAGCAATCCCTGATGCCATTGTTGGATCTCCTCAGCATCAAGGCCATCTCTGATCTCTATGGGAGAGATGGGGAGTTGAGCCGTGATGTGGGAAAGTACCTCCAAAAATTTGGAATCACCCTCCGCAGAATACGCACTATCCGCAATATCAGAGATGTGCTCGATTTTTGCAGGCAGAGGATCTTTGATGATAATGCCCGGCTCCTCCACTGAGCCTGCCAATAGTGAGCGCCAACTCATTGCCAGCGCTCCCGGATCTCCTGTCGCACAATCACGGTGGGGGATGGGTCTTCCGGGACCATGACTGACGGCTTCCAGTTCTAGTACATAACCGCGCTCTTCCAGTGCTTCAAGAGCGATACGGATATCCTTCATTCTTGGAAATCGGCCGCGTAGGGCATTAAACGCCTCACGAACGCTGAAGCGTTCCAACCGGCCACGCTCTATCCAATCCCACAGGTGGCGTGCGGCAGCAATGGTGGGATCGGCCCCCATCATATCCAGCGTGGCCAGACTATGGCGGGTGATCACCGCCATCATCTCCAACGCACTGCTCATGGTCTCTTGGGTGATATGTGCCTCCCACGGTTTACCATGTGCGTGTTTGATGCCATGCAGCACCCCAGCAATTCTTGCCGCAGCCCCCGGAGCCTTGCCCGCCCAGTCGGTGCAGTGTTCCATATCCCCGGCGGGTCTCATCTGAATCTCAATGGCATGGGCAAAATCATTCCACTCTGCCAATGCCTCTGGGGTCAGTTTGAGCAGATAGGGGTTCTCGTGGCCCTCGGCATCAATCTGTGGTTCCCAATTAAGCATGGCGTAGATCCCTGCAACATAGCTTGTCGTGATCCCCTCCGGTACCGGTGGTGCGTCGAGTTTGCGATAGCCTAATGGTGATGGTGGTAGTAGATAGAGAAAGCGTCCTAATAGGCCCCGTCCACGAAAGCCGGGCTTTGAGGCCAGACCGCGTAATACATCGGGTTGAGGACTCAGACCAATGCTGAGGCGTGGATAGTGAAGATAGACCGGTGGACGGCTACCCCGATCCACCCGTTCTGAATCCCCACTATGGGCCTTGAGGACCAGATCGAGATTGGGAATACCGCTGGAGTAGCGTCCCGAGAGCAGATCGAATACTCCACCCTCAGATGAGAGCCATGCCATACACTCACCATGCTCTGCCAACAGGCTTCCCAGTCGTTCTGGGGTAGCGTCTGAGGTCCAGATCTGGGGTGGTAAGGGGATGGTGGGAAGGCTCGCTTCCAGATCGGCGGCCTCTTGTGCCAACGCCTTCGATTTCCCCTCATCCTGTTCTTTGGCTGCCTTGTTGCGCTTATCCTTGGCCCGAGCCTCAATGGTCTTATATTCGCTGGTGATGCGCTGGATCTCAGCTTCCATCACCTCAGCCTGATCTCGTTCCCAGTGGACCAGTGGCTTTGTGGCAGCCGACTGCACCGCACTCTTACGATTGCCGGGTGGCAGTGCCGTTACCACCCATAGATTACACGGCTCAAAGTAACCCGGTTTCACCATAATATGCATTCGTCTTGCAGCAGCGGTAGCGCAGGTCACCAACACCATACCGGCAGCCAGTTCTGGTGGGGTCTCGGTGGTAACCGCCCATGCACGGGCATAGTCACCCGCCCAGGCGGGAAGGTGTTGCAGATCGAGCTGGGGTAGATTGGGGGTATCGAGTGGTACCAGATCGGGCCAATCCTCAATAGGTGCAGTTGCCCCGTGGAGTAGATCGCTATTCATGGCACATCCCTCCAGCTTGCCATACGGCAAGATCATTAAAGTCTGTGAGATGATCAGGATAACTATCGGGCCACTCTGGTAGCGCTAACAAAGCGCGGGCAGCCACAGCGGCAGCACGGGCCTTGGTAGTCCCTGGATTGCCTACAGTCTGACGGTCATCATCACCCGCGATGATAATCTCCGCATCAGGCAGACAGGCACGGGCCTGCATTGCCACAGCCATTAGGTTACCGGCATCGATAGCCGCCACCACAAAAGTATCAGGCTCTGCCTCAGCCAGTGTGCAACCGGTGGCCCACCCTTCACAGATGATGATGCGCTGCGCAGATTCTGCATAATCCGCAAAACTCGGCCAGCCGGTTAGGTTGTGCGTAAATTGCGCGTTCTGCGTAGCGGGGATAGGGATATAACATCCCTGCTTTCTGCCCCCAGAGAGTAACAACTTCTCCCCTGTCATGGTGATGAACTGCATGCTGGTCAGTTGACTGTTAAAGTCGATTACTGGCAGGGCAATAGAGCCTTTGTAGAATCCTGCACCGTGGGGCTGGATTTGCTTGGTTAACAGGTAGAGATAGTCAGCAGGGGTTGGGCGGCAGTGGCACCAGATCCGCTGCGCACGATCAGCCGCATGTTGGTGGCGTTGATGGGTCTCTTGCTGCATGCGCTTTCTGGCCCTCTCTACCTTAGCCTTGAGTGCTGCTCGCTCAGCATCGCTCAAGCTCTTCTCCCGTTGCGGATGCCAGTTCTCCATCAATCCGGTAGACCAGTCTCCAAAACAGCCCCCTTGGCCATCTTCAAACAGCAGACACCAGGCAGCACGGTTGCTGCGCCCCTTATCGTGTCCAGGGAAACGGTAGAATTTTCCCGGCTCAAGGTAGGGCGGTGGTTCCAGTCCGGTGGCATGGATGGCATCCAATAATGATGTGTGATTATTCATGGTGATCTGCACCCCGTTGTTCCAGCCATTCTGCTAATGCAAGCGGTAGCCAGCCCCACAGCGCCAGCGTGATAACAACTGCTTTGAGGCGGGAGATAGGGCTGATAAAATAGCCCCTGTATTTCGATGATTGAGGGGGCGACTGGTGGCAGCCGGTGCGCCCCTTGTTGTTTATAGTCATTGCTAATCCCTCCCCCTATTTTCCGACTCGGCTGGATTCGATTCTCTGCTCCAGCCATTCGTTGATCTCAGATTCGATCCAGCCCACGGCACGGGAGCCAAGAGAGATCGGTTTGGGGAAGGTACCCTCAGAGATACGCAGATAGATGGTGCTACGGGAGAGACCGGTGCGGTCTTTGACTGTGGGTAGTCTTAGGATGTTGTACATGTTGCTCAAACCTCTATAAATGATTTAGGAGTGTTCGAAGCAAATGTAGGTGTGCGAATTTGGCGAGACAAAGCCGCCAAAACTGTGTTTGTTTTAAATTAAAACAACAGGTTACAGAATGGGTGCTAGGTAGGTGATTTCAGCATCTATGGTTCAGGGTATTGATAATTAAAGGAAAAGTTTGGCGAAAATTTTCCGCCTAACT
>JABHIC010000314.1 GCA_018671205.1 Gammaproteobacteria bacterium | reverse complement strand
TGTTAGGGCATCACTCACCTTCATGAGCGGCAACTGATCCATTACATCGACGGCAGCGACCTGAAGCAGATGGCGGCGCTGAAAGTGGCGCATCAACTCCATCTGTTGCTCAAGATCCTGCTCATCGGCCTGGTCTGCCATCCAGCGCAGCTCTTCTATCAGCGGCTCCGGCCCAGTGGGCATACTGAGATTGCGATCATCCATCAAATCTTCCAACATCATCGGGGTCTGCGCCAGCTGTTCTGCAATCCAGCTACTTTTCTGTAACAGCATGAGCAGATGGTTAAGCGCTGTTCCACTCTCTGCCAACAGCGAGAAGTAGACCGAGCGCCGCCCGATCGCCTCAATCAACCGTATCCCACGAAGCAGGCTCTCATCGGGTGCCTGCTGCTGACTGGCAGACTCCAGCAGGTGGGGCATCAACCGATCCAGCCGCTCACGACCCTCACGACTCATCGACTGAATCGCGGAGACCTGCAGCAGCTGGCGCATCACCTCCAGCGCCCTCTTCGGCTCACTGAAACGGTTCAGTAGTGATTCAGCCCCCTCTACCTCTACCCCCTGCTCAACCCCCTCCCAGAGCTGTTGATAAGGGCTCTCCTCCACTTTATCCGTTGAGAAGAGCTGTTCAAATTGTTGCTCTACTTCCGTTCGGTGTCTCTCTAACTCACTACTAAAATCTCTCCACCCCTCAAACCCCATCGACTCAGCCAGCAACTGTTGACGTTGCTCACTCTGTGGTAACAGCTGGGTCTGTCGATCCTCATACTCCTGAATCCGATGTTCACAATTTCGCAAGAAGAGATAAGCATCGGTCAGTGCCTGCTCCTGTTGGTGGCTGATCTCTCCACGCTGGGTCAGCAACGGCAATACTTTCAACAGGGGACGCACCTGCAGGGAGCGGTCGGCCCCCCCACGAACCAGTTGAAAGGCCTGACCAATAAACTCAATCTCTCGAATCCCCCCTGGCCCCAACTTGAGATCATCCATCCTCCCTTTTTTTCGTACCTGACGGGCGATCATCTGTTTCATCTCACGCAGGGAGTCGAAGGCACTGTAGTCGAAGTAGCGACGATAGATGAAGGGGCGCAAAATCCCCAGCAGGGCCTCTCCGGCGATGCGGTCACCTGCGACCACCCGCCCTTTGATCCAGGCGTAACGCTCCCAACTTCTGCCATGGAGTTGATAGTAGTCCTCCATCGCATCAAAAGAGGAGCTCAGTGCCCCACTCTCACCAAACGGACGCAGCCGCATATCGACACGAAAGACAAAACCATCGGCTCGTCTGGCTCCAATCGCACGGATCAGCCGCTGCCCCAGGTGGGTAAAGAATTGTGCATTACTGATCCAGGGACGTACTCCACGGGTCTCACCATCCTCGGGATAGGCAAAGATCAGATCAATATCAGAGGAGAAGTTCAGCTCACGGGCCCCCAGTTTTCCCATCGCCACCACCACCATCTGTTGGGGCTTTCCGCTCTGCTCTCCTTTCGGGGTTCCCTCTTCCGCACACTGCCATCGGTAGAGCTGATCCAGTGTCTCAGAGAGGATCACCTCTGCCAGCGCAGAGAGCTCCTCCACGGTGCTATGGTAGTCTCCCCAACCGGCCAGATCACGTAGTGCAATCCGCACCATCTCTTCTCGACGAAAGCTGCGCAATAGGGTGCTCAGCTGCGGATCATTGCTAACTGATTTCAGTCGCTGCTTCAGTAGTGTTCGATACTCATGCTCCGGGGTCGTCCGTTCTAGTCGATCAGCATCAATCAGCCGTTGTGGCAGTTCCGAATCTTGCTGACAACTCTGTTCGATAAATGGGCTAAATCGGTAGAGCGCCTCAATTGCCGCACGAGTAACCACCTATTGAGCCCAGGCAACCTGTCTCTGGCTCTGCTGTCTGAGTAACGCCCGGCGGACGGCAGTGGTTGACTGGTAGAAGTGTTTGCGCTCATCGGGGGTGACCTTGCGCTTCTGCGGCAGCGCCACCTTCATTGCATCACGGTACTCTCCCTCTTCACGAAACTCATAATGGAGATGGGGGCCGGTAGAGAGGCCGCTACTTCCCACATAACCGATCACTGCCCCCTGTTCAATGGCCATACCCGGTCTCACACCACGCGCGAAGCGGGAGAGGTGGGCATAGACGGTGGTATATTTCCCCCCCTGATGGTCAAGGAAAATGACATTACCATAACCATTCTGATACTCCTGCTTCTCTACCACACCATCCGCAGTAGCCATGACGGGGGTCCCCTGTTTGGCCTTGAAGTCAGTACCACGGTGGGGGCGATAGATTTTCAGCAGCGGATGGTAGCGGCGCAGGGTAAAGTGTGAACTCACTTTGCTCCGTTTCAGTGGGCTACGCATAAAATCTGTCCCCAGAGGCTCTCCTCTGCCACTATAGTAGCGGGTTGCGCCACGACGATCCGTATGGCGGATCATCCGTACCACCTTGCCCCGCTGCTCCAGCTCTGCCGCTAACAGCGCTCCCTGCCTCAGAGTACCATCCCTTCCTGGTTGCAGAATTACGGTAAAGTGGTCTCCCTGACGAAGATCCTTACGAAAGTTGATCTGCTCCGCAAACAGTGCCTCTAGACGGTGGATATGATTGACCGGGATACCCGCAGCGTGTGCAGATTGAGAAAAGTTTCTCTGGATACGACCACTTTTTACCACCCAGTGATGCCCCCCCGTTGAGGATGCTGCGACGCGCTTCTCCTCCGCTCTGGCTGATTTTGGCTGCTCTACCGTTGGTGAGGCAGGCCTTATCTGATGGGGCAGTGTCCGTTCCAGAACGGTGACCTGTTTTGTGAGAGATCCCGTTTTCTGCAGCGCAGGAATATGTCCGCTACAGCCACTACCGAGCGTAACCGTAGCCGTGATTAATGCGGCCCTCTTCAGTCGCCCCTGCATCCGAAACCAACCTCTATTTCTCTGCCGCAAGAATATGCTCCATCTTTCCGATCAACTCCGTTACCATCTCCAGCACAACGCCTAGTCTACCATGATCTACCGCATCACAGGTCTCATGAGCCAGAGCGGTCAGCTCCGGATGGCCAAAAGAGGTGCCACTCCCTTTTACGGTATGGGCATGCTCTCTCACCAGATCCCAGTCCGCCACTTCAGCCGCCTGTTCCAGCGCCTGCTTCAAAACGGCCGTACGCTCAGTAAAGAGTTGTCGCATCTCATCATCGATGAGTGAGTCTACCTCTGTCTCCTCTGCTGATGGCCGCTGATCTGCCATTGTGGATGAGAGAGAACCAGGCTTTCTCTCGCAGGGAGGCAGGTATTGGCTTAACATCTCCTGCAGTCGGTGGCGGTCAATCGGTTTGGCGAGAAATCCACTGCAACCCGCGGCCTCAAAGCGGTCCCGGTGGGTCTGCATCACGTTAGCAGTAAGGGCAATAATGGGTACCGGATAATCCAGCTGACGCAACATTTCTGTCGCTGCCACCCCATCCATCTCCGGCATCTCCATATCCATCAAGACCACGTCAAACCGCTCACTTAGTGCACGCTCTACCGCCTCTTTTCCATTATTGACGAACACCACCGTCAGCCCCATCGCCTGCAGTATCCTGCGCTCCAGTTGCTGTAGCTCTGGGGTATCCTCTGCAACCAGGACCCTTCCCTCGAAGTAACAGTCAAGATGAACAAAACAGTGTTTGCGTCGGCTGGTTGAGGCCAGTTGGTCACTCTCCCGATAGGGGAGCGTCAACCGAAAGATCGCCCCCTTACCCGTCTCGCTCTCTACATCGATCTCACCCCCCATCAGCTCTGCCAGTGTCCAGGAGATGTGTAGCCCCAATCCAGTCCCCCCAAAACGGCCCGAGATGGTGGCATCGGCCTGAACAAAGGGTTGAAACAACCGGGTCAGTACCTCCTCCGTCATTCCGATCCCCTCATCCTCTACGGAAAGGTGGAGCTCAGCGGCTGGCTCATCCACTCTGACCCGCAGTACCACCCTCCCCTCTTCGGTAAATTTCATCGCATTACTGAGCAGGTTGATCAGAACCTGTCCCAGACGCCGCCCATCGCCGATCAATAGACGGGGAAATGGCTGCTCTTTTTCAACATGGAAGTAGAGCCCCGCCTCAAAGGCGCGGGCCGCAAAGATGTAGCCCACCTCCTCCAGAACCTCATCAAGGTCATACGGTACCTGGTCGATGGTAAATTTACCGGATGCAATCTTGGAGAGGTCGAGTATGTCGTTGATCAGTGCCAACAGGCCGAGGCTGGAGATCTCTATCGAGCGCAATAGCCCCTGTTGATCCTCATCCAGCGCACTCTCTGCCAAAAACTCACTATTCCCAATGATCGTGGTCAACGGGGTTCTCAGCTCATGGCTCATCGAGGCAAGAAAGTCATCTTTTGCCTTGAGGGACTTATAGATTGCATCGACCTCAGAGCGCAGGACTGACTGCTCCAGTCGGCGATCCTTGTTCCAACTACGCCCAAGGCTCCGCGCCATCTGCAAAATCTCTTCCCGGATAAAGGGCTTGCGCACATACAGCGTGTCATACTCCAGTGCCGTATCAATCTCATCAATCGTGTGGTCGGCATAGGCGGTTACAAAAACAATATAGATCCGTGAATCTATCTTCCGCAAGCGTTTCGCGGTCTCTAACCCGCCGATGCCGGGAGGCATACGCATATCAATGAAGGCAATGCTATAAGGACGCTCCTCCTCCAGTGCCTGCTTTGCCAGCTCAACCGCACGCTCTCCCTGATCAGCAACCGTGAGATCATAATTCCCCCCACTGGAGGCGTTCGTCTGGCTCCCGCTCCCCAGGCTCTCTAACTGCTCTAGCTCCGCAGAAAAGTTATGCTCCCCGCTGAGGATTTCACCATAGAGCTGACGCAGCTTCGGTTCATCATCAACCGCAAGAATTCGACAATGGTCCAAGTCAATATTCATGGAGGGACTATACGCCGAACCTTAACTGTTGTAACTATTCAGCCGAGGGTACTCACTCTCCCTCGATAGCCCCCAGCTCTTTTAGCTTCCTTGTCAGGGTATTTCGCCCCCACCCCAACAACCGGGCCGCCTCCTGTCTCTTCCCTGCGGTATGCTCCAGTGCCGTCTCAATCAAAATACGCTCCATCGTCGGCACTACCTGATCCAGTAGCCCCTCCTCTTCCTGCCGGAGATGGCCACGGATCCACTGCTCCAGGGCCCGCTCCCACCCCTCACTCACCGGGCGCTCCTCCACCCGTAGCTCTATCGGCAGATCCTCAACCTGTACCTTGCGGGTAGGCGCCATCACTGTAATCCAACGGCAGGTATTCTCCAACTGCCTCACATTGCCCTTCCACTCCAGCTGAGTCATGTAGTGGATCGTCTCTGGCAACAGCTCCTTCTCCTCCACCTCCAGCTCTCTCGCCGCAAGATGTAGAAAGTGGCTGGCCAGCAGGGGGATATCCTCACGCCGGTCATGCAGCACCGGAACATGAATACGGATCACATTGAGTCGATGGTAGAGGTCTTCACGAAAATCGCCGGCATCTACTGCCGCCTCCAGATTCTGATGGGTGGCTGCAATGATCCTCACATCGACCTGAACCGGGGCATGTCCACCCACTTGATAGAACTCTCCCTCTGACAATACCCGCAACAGACGGGTCTGAGTCTCCAGTGGCATATCACCAATCTCATCAAGAAACAGGGTGCCTCCATCTGCCTGTAGAAAACGCCCCTTGCGCTGGGTCATTGCCCCGGTAAAGGCCCCTTTCTCATGGCCAAATAGCTCTGAGTCCATCAGATCTTTGGGAATCGCCGCCATGTTGAGGGCGATAAAGGGGTGGTCTGCCCGTGGGCTGTGACGATGGAGCGCCTGTGCCACCCGCTCCTTGCCGGTACCTGACTCACCATTAATCAATACCGTCATGTTGGAGTGGGCCAGTCTGCCGATGGCCCGAAATACCTCCTGCATTGCCGCAGATTCACCAATAATATCGTTCGAAGCGAGCTTTTTCTCTTCACTATGTGCCGCACGCTTACTCTTCACCTGCTCTACGGCCCGTTGGGTCAGTGAGATTGCCTCCTCAATGTCAAACGGCTTGGGTAGATACTCAAAGGCTCCCCCCTCATAGGCGGAGACCGCACTATCCATATCGGAATGGGCAGTCATAATGATCACCGGCAGATCCGGGCACTGCTCGCCGATCTCTCTCAATAGCTCTAGCCCATCCATCCCCGGCATACGGATATCACTGATGATCACATCTGGCATTTGCTGCTGTAGCCGCTCAAGAATCTTGCTCCCATCAATGAATGGCTCAACGGCCATTCCCGCCTTCTGTAATGCACGTTCCAGCACCCAGCGGATAGAACGATCATCATCAATCACCCAGACATTACCATTCTCCAGCTTCTGCTCGCTCACTTAGCTCTTCTCCAGTGGAATCAATAGGGTAAAAATAGTCTCTCCCGGTTGAGACTCACACTCAATCACTCCACCCTGGCGGTGGATAATCGATTGCGCAATGGATAGCCCCAGCCCGGTTCCATTGGCACGCCCGGTCACCATCGGTAGAAAGAGGGTATTTTGTAGCTCGCTAGAGATACCCGGACCATTATCCTCAATCTCTAAACTACAGACCAGGCGATGGCGATGGTTACCAATCATCACCTGTCGCTGCACTCGGGTGCGTAGCTGTATCACCCCCTCATTGTTCAGGCTTTGTGACGCATTGCGGACAATATTGAGCAGTGCCTGTATCATCAAACTACCATCTGCCGGAAAGGTGGGGATACTGGGGTCATAATCGCGCCGAATGGTCAGCCCTCCCTCTGTCGCCTCGGCTAATACCAAGGTGCGCACCCG
>JABHIC010000042.1 GCA_018671205.1 Gammaproteobacteria bacterium | reverse complement strand
CCGGAGATGACCCGTTTGGGAACGGCGGTGAATGATGCCACCAAGAATGGGCAGCAGGTACCTGAATTGGTAGAGGAGCTGTTGTCCTATCTGCTGCAGGTTATTGAGGATGGTTAGGGACAGCTCGATTCTGTTGTCACTGTTTCCCCTGTATTACATGAATAGAAGAGAGAGATCATGACCTCCCCCGATAATCGTAGTAGCTCAATTTTGGCCATTGATGATGATGAGATTATTCTTATGATCTATCAGAAGATATTCAAAAAGAGTCAGGAGGATGCCGATAATAAGATCTTGCAGCAGTCGCTGGTCAATACCCTGAGTGGTGTACGAACCGCCGAAGATTCAACAGAGGGAGGTACTGTTGCAGAGTTCGAACTCTCCTATGCGCGCCAGGGAAGAGAGGGGGTGGAGATGGCGCGTGAGGCCCTGAAAGAGGGGGGAGGCTATAGTGTGGCCTTTGTGGATATGCGTATGCCGCCTGGAATCGATGGGCTGGAGACCGCAAAACTGCTGCGTGAGCTGGATGAGAGAATCTGTATTGTCTTTGTGACGGCCCACTCAGACTATGATATTGGTGATATCACCGGTTTTTCACGGGATAATATCCTCTATATACAGAAACCTTTCAGTAGTAAGGAGCTTTTGTTGGCTGCGCGAACCATGACTCGTAGCTGGACCAATAACAATGCCCGAAATCTGGAGGCTCTGTTTAAGGCAAAAAGTGATTTTCTTGCGACCATGAGCCATGAGTTGCGTACCCCGTTGACCTCTATTATTGGTAATACGGAATACCTCGCTGATCAGGTGAGTGATGCAGAGCGTCTGCAGGTACTACATTCGATTCTGAGTGCCGGTAAACACCAGCTCGCGCTGGTCAACGACATTCTGGATATATCCAAAATCGAGTCGGGAAAATTTGTCATTGATGAGCTACCCTATGACCTGGATCAGCTACTGAGGGATCTTCAGCAGATGCTATCGGTGAATGCCAGGGATGTGGGCATCGATCTAACCTTCTCGCAGAAAAACCGGGAGCCACACCTGTTGCTGGGGGATCCACAGCGTCTCGGACAGATTCTGATCAACCTGCTCAGTAATGCGATTAAATTTACCGAGGTGGGGGAGGTCACATTAACCAGCTGGAGCGATGGGGAGCACCTTAACTTCGAAGTCACCGATAGTGGGATCGGGATGTCTCCTGAACAGGTAAAGAGACTCTTTGGTCGCTTTGAGCAGGCAGATGGCACCATCTCCAGACGCTTTGGTGGTACAGGTCTGGGGCTCTACATCTCACTGAATCTGGCGCAGCTGATGGAGGGCTCCATCGAGGCCAGCAGCAGAGAGGGGGAGGGCTCCACCTTCCGTCTGACGCTTCCCTACCGACCCAGCGATATTGTCGCTACTCCACCAGAGCAGCAGCAGAGTTCGACCTCCGTATTGAGTGAGAAACTGGTTGGTGATGTGTTGATCGCCGAAGATACCCCGGCGCTGATGGCACTGGAGTGTCGCTCACTTGAGCAGATGGGGGCCACAGTGACCCCCGCCCACAATGGTGAGGAGGCGGTCAAACTCGGTACCTCAAAACAGTTTGATCTGATCCTGATGGACATGCAGATGCCGATCATGGATGGGATTGAGGCGACCAGAGTACTGCGTGCAAAAGGGGTAGAGACCCCCATCGTCGCCATCAGTGCCAATGTGATGCAGGAGCACCGGGACGCCTTTGAGCGAGTGGGAAGCAACGGATTTCTCTCCAAGCCATTCCATAGTGAGGATCTGCGCAAGATCATCAGACCCTACCTCACCATACAGCAGGTAGAGGTCGATCCTGAAGAGAGCAGCGCAGAGCCATCCCCCCCTGCGGCTAAAAGTGGCAGAAAAAAACCACCGGGTCCGCGTGATGAGATGGTCAACGACGAGCTGCTGGAGCTATTTTATGAAAACCTCAAAGGGAACCGCAGCGAACTGGAGCAGGCCTACCTGAGCGGTGACTGGGAACAGGTCAGGGAGGTCTCCCACGTCACCAAGGGGTATGGAATCCCCTTTGGCTACCCGGAGATGACCCGTTTGGGAACGGCGGTGAATGATGCCACCAAGAATGGGCAGCAGGTACCTGAATTGGTAGAGGAGCTGTTGTCCTATCTGCTGCAGGTTATTGAGGATGGTTAAGAGTAAAGAGTCAGGATGAATTATTCAGGGCTTCCCTGGCACTGTCATACCGCTGCTGTTGCGCTACCCCACCCCAATATCCTATCTCAGCTGCGTATTGTCTTTAATGTTGTCTACTGGATGGCGTAGAGTCGGGATGGTTCTTCTCCCCACTGGCCCGTCAGGCAGCACTCGTAAACGGCCTGGTATAGCTCACTGCTCTTAAAGGGTTTGGCAAACCAGAGAACCTTCCCCTCTAGCGCCGCTGAAATCTTGTCGGCGATACTGTCGTTATAACCGGAGACAAAAGCAAGCTGTATCTCTGGATTGATTTTACGGATTCTGACCGCTGTTTCGAGTCCATCAATACCTGGGGGCATACGCATATCAATCAGTGCAAGAGCATGAGACTCCCCATTGCGTTGCATCTCCTCCGTAGCTGCCACAGCCTCCTCTCCCTGAGAGTAACAATCCAGCTGTATGGCGTCAGATTTGTTAAATATATTTTTATACATGACCAACGTGAAGTTATCATCATCGGTAACCATTACTCTATAGTTGCTCATTACTTTATCCTGGCTCTTATTTTTAATGACGTTTGAGCGATAACTATAACGAATTCTGCTACTCAACACCAATGTTGTTCGGGGTTTTCTCTGTTACCATTTTGAGTAGCGGGTTTTTAAAGGGGATCATAACGCCATT